>NZ_DASVSF010000024.1 GCF_036388275.1 Longimicrobium sp. | reverse complement strand
GCCCGGCGTGCCGAACGGCAAGCGGATTTCGCTGCCGGCAT
Source organism: Longimicrobium sp. (assembly GCF_036388275.1). NCBI lineage: Bacteria > Pseudomonadati > Gemmatimonadota > Longimicrobiia > Longimicrobiales > Longimicrobiaceae > Longimicrobium > Longimicrobium sp. The sequence continues at coordinate 40,576 of NZ_DASVSF010000024.1, read as the reverse complement.
CTTGCCCGATTTTCTGCCCCAAACCCAGCGCATTCGCGAGCAGGAGTGGACCGTAGCCCCCGTGCCTCAAGACTTGCAGGACCGCCGCGTGGAAATCACCGGTCCCGTAGAGCGGAAGATGATTATCAACGCGCTGAATTCGGGCGCCAGCGTCTTCATGGCCGACCTGGAGGACTCCAACTCGCCGACCTGGGACAACGTGGTGCAGGGCCAACTCAACCTGCGCGATGCAGTGCGGGGCACCATTTCGCTCAGCACGCCCGCAAAGGAGTACCGCCTCAACGAAAAAACTGCCGTGCTCATGGTGCGTCCCCGGGGCTGGCACTTGGTCGACAAGCACGTGCTGGTGGACGGCGAGCCCATTAGCGCCTCCCTGTTCGACTTTGGCTTATATTATTACCACAACGCGCACGAGCTGTGCGCCCGTGGCTCGGCGCCGTACTTCTACCTGCCCAAGCTGGAAAGCCACCTCGAGGCGCGCCTGTGGAACGAGGTGTTCACCCACGCGCAGCAGGCCCTGGGCATTCCGCACGGAACCATCCGCGCCACGGTGCTCATCGAGACCATCCTGGCCGCGTTCGAGATGGACGAGATCCTGTACGAGCTGCGCGATCACGCCGCGGGCCTCAACGCCGGCCGCTGGGACTACATCTTCAGCATGATCAAGAAGTTCCGGAACCGCGGCGACTTCGTGCTCCCCGACCGGGTGCAGGTTACGATGGCGGTTCCCTTCATGAAGTCGTACGCGGAATTGCTGGTGAAGACCTGCCACCGCCGCGGCGCGCACGCCATGGGGGGGATGGCGGCCTTCATCCCCAGCCGCCGCGACGCCGAGGTGAACGAGCGCGCGATGGCCAAGGTGCGCGAGGACAAGGCGCGCGAGGCCGGGCAGGGCTTCGACGGCACCTGGGTGGCGCACCCGGACCTGGTGCCCGTCGCGCGCGCCGAGTTCGACCCGGTGCTTGGCGACAGGCCCAACCAGAAGCACCGCCAGCGCGACGATGTGAACGTGCGCTCGGCGGCGCTGCTGGAAACCGGCATCGTGGGCGGTCAGGTGAGCGAGGGCGGTGCGCGGCTGAACGTGAACGTGGCGCTGCAGTACATCGAGGCGTGGCTGCAGGGCAACGGCGCCGTGGCCATCCACAACCTGATGGAAGACGCCGCCACCGCCGAGATCAGCCGCGCGCAGCTGTGGCAGTGGATCCGCAACCGCACCCCCATCGCCGACGACGGCGACCAGGACGGTTACTTCACGCCGGACGACTACACGCGCATCCGCGACGCCGAGATGGCGGCCCTGCGCGCCGAGCGCACCGACACGCGCTGCCTGGAGTCTGCCAGCGCGTTGCTGGACGACCTGGTGCTGGGCACCGAGTTCATTCCGTTCCTCACCCTTCCGGCGTACGAGATCCTGCACTGAGGGGTGTAACCGCGGAGGCCCCTCCCCGCACGATACTGCTGTGCGGAGAGGGGAGAACTTCGGACGGGGTTCGACTGGGTTGAGCGCATGCCGCGGCCGCCCCCCTCTCCCAACCTCTCCCCCGCAAACTGCGCGGGGGAGAGGCGCCAGTTTTGCGCGCTCCGTCTGGCCTGGTGCGCACGACTCCGCATGCAGTCCGCGCAGGCGGACTTTGGGCCTCGTTGCCGCGAATTCATTCGCCCCAGCGGAGCCGAGACCTCGACTGGATGACAGATGTGGCGCGCCACCATCGAGGGGACGCGCCACACTGGCTCCCTTCTCCCGCGCAGTTTGCGGGGGAAGGGCTGGGGATGGGGGGCGCCCGCCGACGCACCGAACCTGCTCGGACCCACCAATCCGGGTTCTCCCCTCTCCGCACGCAGTTTGTGCGGGGAGGGGCCGGGGGTGGGGCCCCTTCAGTCCTCGTCCGTAACGATCCGCAACTCGCTCCCGGCGAACGGGTCCGCCGACATCGAGGACGGCGTGGCGCGTTCGTCCTGGGACTGCTTGGCGAGCGCCGCCGCGGCCATGATGCCGCTCGCCCCCATGCTGTCGACGATGGTGCTGGGCACCACCATCATACCGCCCTTCTGCTTCAGCCCCTCGTACAGGATGTTCATCTGCCGAAGCTGCAGCGCCACCGGGTTCCCCTGGTAGCTTTCGGCCGCCTTCTCGAACAGCTTGGCGATCTCCACCTCGGCCTCGCCCAGGATGATGCGCGCCTGCTTTTCGCGCGTGGCCTGCGCCTGCCGGCTCATGGCGTCCTGCAGCGACGCCGGAATCACCACGTCACGCATCTCCACCGAGTGCACCGTCACCCCCCACGGCGTCGTACGGCTGTCAATGAGCCCTTGCAGCTCCTGCTCGATCTTTTCCCGTCCGGCCAGCAGCTCCGAGAGCGACGTGCGGCCGATGATGTCACGTAGCGCCGTCTGCGACGCCCAGCTCACCGCCTGCCGGTAGTCCTGCACCTCGAGGGCGGCCTTTTCGGCGTCGTACACCGTCCAGAACAGGACCGCGTCCACGTTCACCGGCACGGCGTCGCTGGTCAGCGTCTGCTCGGCCGCGAAGGAGGTCGTGGTGGTGCGATGATCCACCCAGGCCGCCACCGTGTGCACGCCCGGGATCACCCAGAACACGCCGGGGCCCTGCAGCCCCACGTACTTGCCGAACTTCAGCACCACCGCGCGCTCCCACTGCTGCGCGATCTTGGGCGAGAACATGGCGACGCAGCCGATTCCGATCCCGGCAATCAGCGCCAGCGGCTCGCCCGCGGCGGCCGTGATCGCTCCGCCGATGACGGACGGGATGGTGAGCGCCAGCGTTCCGAGGACGTTGCCGCGCGGAACGCTTCCCGGCGTGAGCTGGGGCATGTTCGCCTTGTACTGCGTGAGGTCGGTGCCCGGCATGGGATTCCCCTTAGCGGTTGCGGCGGCTGTCCAGGTGAATGATCACGTCGTCCAGCGAAAATCCCAGCGCGGCCGCCTCGCGCAGGAACCCGTCTTCCAGCGCGCACAGTTCCGCGAGCAGCTCCTCGCGGTCGATGGCGTCGGAAGATGCCCTCACTACGGTGCCCACCCCGGCCATGGTTTCGAGTACCTGCTGCTTCTCCAGCTCGGTGTAGGCGCGGGCGACCGCGTTGGCGCCCACGCGCAGGTCCACCGCAAGCTGGCGGACGGTTGGGAGCGTATCGCCGGGGCCCAGCGCGCCGGCGCCGATGGCCGCGCGCACCGTGCGGACGATCTGCGCTTCCACCGGCGTGGGATCGGTCGGGTCGATGTGGAACATGGGGAAGGGATGCGGCGGCAGAACGCCGCGGTCAAGTGTTTCCGCCGAAACGGGAGATGCGCCAGACGCGCAACGTGTCGACCGAAGCGCACCTGTCATCCCGACGGAGCGGCCGCGGCGAATCTGCCCCTGCACGTCAGACGGCAGCGACCGAGGGATCCGCCACATACTTCGCGGGACGGAAGCAGACCGACGCCGCCAGAGATCGAACATCCCGCGGACCAGCGGCACCGTGGGCGACACGTCCAAGCAATGGGGACGACCGTAGTTTTCACGCGATGCGGCGCGCTGTGTGGCGGATCCCTCAGTCGCTGCAATCCACGGTGTCAGGGCTGAGTAACCCGGGGCCGCTCCATCGGGATGACACCGCGCGGCCGCATCGTCTTCCCACGTCGCGACTGACCGGGCCCGTCAGTCGCCCGAGGCCTGGGCCGCCGCCGATTCCAGGAGGGAGAAGATCGTGTCCAGCGAGTCGGCGTCTTCCGGCTTCTTGTCCGTGCGCCAGCGGAGCATGCGGGGAAAGCGGACCGCGACGCCGCTCTTGTGGCGGGGCGAGCGCTGGATGCCTTCGAAGGCGAGCTCGAACACCAGCTCGGGCTTCACCGTGCGCACCGGCCCGAACTTCTGCGTCGTGTTGCGGCGCACGAACGAATCCACCTTGCGGATCTCCACGTCCGTCAGCCCCGAGTACGCCTTGGCGAAGGGCACCAGCTCGCCCTCCTTCCACACGCCGAACGTGTAGTCGGTGTACAGCGACGCGCGGCGGCCGTGTCCCCGCTGCGCGTAGATCAGCACGGCGTCGATGGTGAACGGCTCCACCTTCCACTTCCACCACGCGCCCTTCCTCCGGCCCACGCCGTACGGCGCGTCCGCCCGCTTGAGCATCAGCCCCTCGGCGGAGCGGGCGCGGGCGTCGCGGTGGGCCTGCAGCACGCCATCCCAGTCCGCCGCGGCCACCACCGGCGAAAGGAGAAAGCGCCCGCCGGAAGGCGTCGCCCGCACCAGCTCCTCGAGCCGCGCGCGGCGCCAGGCCTGGGGCTGCTCGCGGACGTCCACGCCATCCACCTCCAGCAGGTCGTACGCGAGCAGGACTACCGGCACCTCGGCCAAAATCTTGGGCCCCAGCACCTTGCGTCCGATGCGCCGCTGCAGCTGCGCGAACGGGAGCGGCCCGTCGCGCCAGGGCATGATCTCGCCATCCAGCACGGTGCCGTCGGGGAGCAGGGCGGCGGCGTGCGCCAGCTCGGGAAAGCGCTCCGTGATCAGTTCTTCGCCGCGCGACCAGATGAAGGTGGAGCCGCCGCGCCGGATCACCTGCGAGCGGATGCCGTCCCACTTCCACTCGGCCTGCCAGTCGCGCGCATCGCCCAGCGATTCCAGCTCGCCCTCCAGCGCGTACGCCAGGAAGAACGGGTACGGGCGGCTGAGGTCGGTGTCGCGCGTGTCCATCTCCAACAGCCGCGCGTAGAACTCGGGATTGGGGTCCCACGCGCCCATCATCCGGTGCGCGACGGCCGCCTCGTCCACGCCCGACACGCGGGCCAGCGCGCGGACCACCAGGCTCTGCGACACGCCCACGCGAAAGCTGCCGGTGATCAGCTTGTTCCACACGTACGCCTGCGGCCCGTCCAGCTCTGCCCAGGCCTGCTGGATTTCGCCGCGCTGCCCCGCCTCGTCCTCGCCGCGCAGGGGAAGCAGGCGCTCCTCCACCCAGTGCCGCAGCGGCAGGTCGGTGGATGCGCCCGATGGCGGGAGAAGGAGGGAGATGGTTTCGGCCAGGTCGCCGACGGAATCGTAGCACTCCGCGAACAGCCACTCGGGCACGTCGGCCGCCTCCATGGCCCACGCCGCCAGCTTGCGCGCGCCAACGAGCCGCTTGGGCCGCCTTCCGCTCAGGAAGTGCACGGCCCACGCGGCATCGGCCGGGTTCGCGGCCGCGAAGTAGCGGGCGAGCGCATCCACCTTCTCGCCCGTCTTCGTGGTCTCGTCCAGCTCTGCGTACAGCGCGGCGAAGTCCTTCAACTCGTCGTCCGGAGAGAATGGCGGATCACCCGTGCTCCCGGGCGGTCGTGCGCACCACCGTTCCGCCGATCCACGGAGTCGGTACAGGTTGATTGCGTCGCGGGTTTGCGCGGGCGTACGCGAGCGCGGCCGAAAGGCTGTCCGCCGTGAGCGAAGGATAGTCTTCCAGCAGCTCCTGGTCGGGTGCGCCCTGTCCGGCCAGGTCGGCCAGCGTGTGCACGGCGATGCGCGTGCCGCGGACGACCGGCATGCCTCCGCATACCTGTGGATCGATCATCACCAACGATCCTTCACCGACGCCGGTGCGCTTCTCCATCGTATCCTCCCCTGTCGGGCCCGATCTCGGAACTTCCTGCTCGGCACTGAATCTGACCGCGTGAATCCGGACGGTCAATCGCCTGACAGAAGATAGTGCAAAGTACCCATGCCGCGGGGGCGCGGAAGGGCGATCCTTGGTCCGTGCAGGATGACGCCGACTTACGACCCACGGGCACTCCGATGGACGATCAACGGACTGAATATGCGCGCTCCCTCGCCGAGCGCATCGAGCAGGAGTTTCTGGACAAGCTGCGCCGCTTCATGGCTACCTCGGTGCCGCTGGAGGACATCACCCGCGTGCAGGCGCAGTTCGGCGCCACGCCGGCCACCGCCGTCCACCCGGCGCTCCGGCTCCTCGCGCGGGAACCCGTCGCGGACGATCGCACGGGGCTGGCGGCGAACATCCAGCGTTCGGGCGATGCGAGGGTGCGGCCGGCGGCGTGACGGGTGTGGTGGTGGGGAGGGGCGAGCGCCCGGTGGCGGTCCGATGCGGACCGCTTGCCGGGCGTTCGGGCGTGTGGCATCTTGCGCGCCCCATCCTCAGCGGGAGAAATGCGGATGAGCGAGAAGGAGCGGGTGCAGGACCCCGACGGCCGGTTCAGCATGGTGCCGCCGGCGGGGTGGTCGGCGGCGCCGGACGAGGAGCAGGGCGGCCTCGAGGTGTGGCGCGAGGACGAGGGGATCGGCACGCTTCACCTCATCTCGTTCGATGCGGAGGACGACTTTCCCGACCCCGCCGAAGAGCTGTACGCCTTTTTGGAAGACCGAGGCGTGGAGTTGGAAGAGGACGACGTCGACGACCTGCCCCTGGAGGGCGGCGCCGAGCTGGCCGTCTGCGAGTACGAGGCGGAGGACGAGGACGAAGGCGATGTGACTTTCTGGATGGTGGCCGTAGCCTCCGCGCCCGGCGTGATGATGTTCGCCACGTACGTTGCCCCCGCGGGCGAGCAGGAGGCCGAGCGCGAGCTGGTGCGCCAGGCGCTCGGCACGTTGCGCCTGGCGGCGGCCGAAGAAGATTCCTGAACCACACTTTTGCCGAGGGACCGATCGATGGGGCTTCAGCAGGGCGATGCCGCGCCGGATGTAACGCTCGTTTCCACCGACATGAAGCCGGTGCAATTGGCCGACGAGTGGAAGCAGGGACCCGTGGTGCTGCTGTTCTTTCCGCTGGCGTTCACCAGCACCTGCACCGAAGAGTTGTGCACCATGCGCGACGACATCGGCACGTACACGGGGCTGAACGCCCGGGTGATCGCCACGAGCGTGGATTCGCCGTTCGTGCTGCAGCGGTTCAAGCAGGAGGTGGGGGCCGACTACCTGTTCGCCTCGGACTTCAACCGCGAGGCCTCGACAGCGTTCGGCGTGCTGCGCGAGAGCCCGCTGGGGCCCGGGCTGCGCAACGCCTCGGACCGCGCCGCGTTCGTGATCGGCAGCGACGGCGCCATCCGCTACGCATGGCACAGCACCAACCCCAGCCTGCTGCCCCCGTTCGACGAGATCAAGCAGGCGCTCGCCGCGTAGCGCTGCCGCCGGAAACGTTAGGAGAGCCGTCCGCCAGTGGTAGGCGAGCGGCTCTTTCGTCATCCATAGGCCGCCGCCCCGATTCCATCCCGCAGCCCACACCAAAGCCTGTCATCCTGAGGCCCAAGCGCACCACATCATCCCGCAGCACGGACGTCGCGGGCCGAAGGATCTAGCCTGGGGCACGTACCAGCCAGGGCGCGGCAGCGGTCACTGTAACGGAGGCCTCGGCTGCCGTGGGGCCCTCACCCGGCCGCGCTAACACGCGTGCCACCCTCTCCCGCAAGCGGGAGAGGGTTGTACACTTCGGACTTTGGTGCGACGAGGCAGGCCCGGTGCTCGGGCCGGCCCCCCCATCCCCAGCCCTTCCCCCGCAAACAGCCGCGGGGGAAGGGAGCCAGTTGAGTGCGCAGGGCCAGCCGGAGCGCAATCGAATTCTCCTCTCCCCCATGGGGGTTTATGGGGGAGAGGCCGGGAGAGGGGCGGCCGAGGCATGCGCTGATCCCTGTCGAACCCGATCGAAGTTCTCCCTCTCAGCCGCGATGCACCGGGGCGAAGTAGATCTTGGTGTCGTATTCGAAGACCACGCGCCCGTCCACCTGGTGCTCGCCGAAGACCCGCTCCAGTGCGCGCATCATCGGCGCGTGGCCGGGATGGCCCTCGTTGGGCGCGTACGACGACGAGAGCAGCCGTCCCTTCAAGCCGTCATAGTCGAACACCTGCTCGTTGTATGCCGTCCGCAGCGTGTACGAGCCGCCAAAGAACGCCCGCAGGGTGTCGTCGGTGATGTTCTCGTGGTTCACCGACGTGTAGTCCGTCCCGTGCTCGTGCAGCAGCGCCTCGTACGCGCGCAGGAACGGCGAGGTGTCCGTCCGCCGCGCATTCCACAGCAGCACCGCCCAGCCGCCCGGCCGCACGATGCGCCGGAACTCGTCGCGCGCACGGGGCGCGTCGAACCAGTGGAATGCCTGGCCCGCCACGGCATAGTCAACCGCCGCGGCGGCGAGGGTGGACGCTTCCGCCGTTCCCGCCACGCTGCGGAAGCGCGGGTCGCCGCCCAGCATCGTCTCGGCGGCGGCGCGCATGTCGGGGTTGGGCTCCACGGCGAACACCCGGTTGCCCTGGTCAAGGAAGATCCTGGACGAAATTCCCGTCCCCGATCCCACGTCCGCCACCACGTGCACCGGCGCCAGCCCCGTCTCGTCGCGAAGCACGCGGATCACCTCGTCCGGATAGCCAGGGCGGTAGCGGACGTAGTCGGCGACGCGGTCGGAGAAGCGCGCGGTGGCATCCGGCATGGGATTAGTCGCGGATGGGCACCAGGGCGAAGGCGGCCAGCATCATCCCCAGCCCCACCAGGTAGGGGATGGGGCTGCCCACCAGCAGATAGTGAACGGCGCCACAGAGGGCCGTGGCCTCCCCGAACGCCCACGCCGCGATGTTCAGCGACTTGCGTGCGACGGGGTCCTGCTCCGCGGCGTGCTTGCGCTGAATCCACAGGATTCCCCCCGCGGCCGCGACGATGAAGATGATGTTCATCACCTGCATGGTAGCCGCCCGTTCGGGGGCGCGGGGCCCGTCGCGGCCCACCAGGAAGGTGACCGCCACTCCAAAGAGGAAGACGCCGCCCAGGAACGCCATGCGGATGATGCGCAGCGTGGCGCCCAGCGGCAGCTCACGGGGTTGGGTCATCGGATCGTCTCGCTCAGGTGAACGACGCGGCGCGCGGATCGAACGTCCGGGGTCCGTCCGCGCGCTACTCGGGAACCACGGGCTGAATGCGCTCGCGGTCGGTGTCGATCGCGCGCTCCACCCACAGCACCTGCACCAGAGTCCACACCAGCAGCACCAGCGGCAGCGCCAGCAGCACGCCCAGAAAGCCGAACAGGCTGCCGAACAGCACCAGGGCGAACAGGGTGACGAACGGGTGGATCTCGGCGTTGTGCGACATGGCCCACGGCGTGATGATGTTGGCCTCGATCTGCTGGATGGCCAGCGCCGCGATGGCCGTCCACATCCCCTTGGTCGGATCCACCAGGAACGCCACCATCGTCGCGGACAGCCCGCCGATCCACGGGCCGGCGAGTGGAATGAACTCCAGCAGCCCGTTCAACAGCCCCAGCAGCAGCGCGTTGGGCACGCCGATCAGGTAGAACGCCACCACGCTCAGCGCGCCCACGCCCACCATCGCCGTCCCCACGCCCTTCAGCCACCCCATGATCCGCTCGCCCAGCAGCTGGAAGATGCGGTACCAGGCCAGGCGCAGCCCTTCGGGCATCACCCGCATCATGGGGGTCAGCAGGTGGTCGTTGGGGCTGGCCAGCGCGAACAGGGCGCCGAAGAACAGCACCAGCGGCACGAACAGGATCTCCAGCACGCTCGCCGCCTGACCCATCACCTTTGCGGCGCCGCCACCCCCGCCGCCACCCGAGAACAGCTGCGACGGGCTGGGGATGTTCACCTGCATTCCCATGCGGGTGTGCAGCCACTCCTCCCAACTGGTGATCTGCTGCTCCATGGCGGGGCCCTGCGAGGCGAGGTCCTTCACCTGCCCCACCAGCAGCGGCGTTCCCCACGCCAGCAGCGCCACCAGCCCGCCGATGACCACCACCCCCACCCCCGCCGCCATCCACTTGCGCTGCACGGGGATGAGCGCGCGCAGCCCGTTGAGCCCGATGGCGATGATGACCGCCGCGTACACCATCAGGAACACGCGGGTGAGCGGGTCGAAGTAGCGGTACAGCAGCGCCAGCAGAAAACCCAGCAGCACGGCGCGATACAGGTGCTCGGGCCTCACCTGGCCCATCGGGCCGGTCGGGTGCCGCGCCACGGCGTCGGCGGGCACGGGGCCCCGCGCCATGGGTGTGGGTGTCTTGTCCTCGGCCATCCGCCCCTCCCGTTCGCGTTCTCCCTGGGATCCCCGCCGCGGGGCGGGCAAGGAGTGCACCATCCCACGTTTTCGCCGGCCGTCAGCCTGTACTCGTCCTCACAGATGGGATTCGCACCAGGCCAGCACTTCGGGAAAGCGCCGTTCTTCCAGCGCGCCGAACAGGCGGTTGCGGCCCAGGCGCGCCGCGCCGATGGCGGGGCTGGTGAGCCCGCACAGGAACCGCGCGCGGCGCCGCGGCGTGGCCAGCGCCTCCGGCTGCGCGGCGCACAGGGCGCGGAACTCCGCCACGTCCACCATCCGCTCGATGGGCGGCGCCGGCGGAAGCGGGGGAAAGACGGACGCGTGCCCCGTCTGGCACCACGTGCAGTGGCCGCACGGCGCGTGGCCACCCTCGCCGAAGTACTCCAGCACGAAGTTGGTCTGGCACCCGTCGCGCTCCACCAGCTGCCCCATCAGCGCGATTCGCTCCACCTCCGACTGCTCCCGCGCCACGAAGCGCTCCAGCAGCGCGTCGGCTAGGGCATCGACGTCGGGGCGCGCCACGAGCTTGTGGAAGCGAAGCCGCAGATCGCTCGCCGTGACCTCGGCCAGCCCCTGCTCGCCCAGCCAGTCCACCGCGCGAACGATGCGGCTGCGCTGGTCGGGCTCGGCGCCCTCCAGGTCCAGCGTGTACCAGCTGCGGCCGAACCTGGCGCGCTTGAAGATCCCCTCCACGAACTGCGCGCGCTCGCCGGAGAAGCGGCCCACGATCTCGGGAACGGACACCAGCGGCTTCATCTTGTAGCCGGCGTAGAACGGCGTACCCTGCCGAAGCACGCCCAGCAGCTCCAGGTAGGTGAGCGCCGTGCGCTGCACCAGCTCGCGGATGTCGTGCTTCAGGCTCAATGCGCGCGGCGCCACGTCGAACGTGCCCTCCGCCGCCGCCACGTCGGCCAGCAGCCCGCGCAGCGACTCGCGGTCGGGCGTGTCGCCGAAGGCGAAGTTCTCCAGCGTCGACACGTCTTCGCGGCTGCCCAGCATCTCCACCGTCGAGGGCAGCCCGTCACGCCCCGCCCGGCCGATCTCCTGGCTGTAGCTTTCGATCCCCTTGGGCAGGTTGTAGTGATAGACGTAGCGCACGTCGGCCTTGTCGATCCCCATTCCGAAGGCGATGGTCGCCACCACCACGGCCCGGTCGGACCCCTTCCACCACTCCTGCACCCGCGTGCGGTCCTCCGCCTCCATCCCCGCATGGTAGGCCATGGCCGGCACGCCCGCGTCCGCCAGCACCTTGGCGACCCGCTCGGCCGTCTTCTGCAGCGTCACGTACACGATGCCCGCCCCCGGCGCGCGCCCGCGCACCCGGTCCACCAGCACGTCATCGCGCCGCGCCGCCTCGGTGGGAACGGTGGAAAGGAACAGGTTGGGGCGATGGAAGCCGGTGACCACCGCCGCGTCGCGGTCGATGCCGAAGGTGGTGCAGATGTCGTCCACCACGGCGGGGGTGGCCGTAGCCGTGAGCGCCAGCACGCGCTCGACGCCGATGGCGCGCGCCGTCTCGGCCAGCTTCAGGTAGTCGGGTCGAAAGTTGTGGCCCCACTGCGAGATGCAGTGCGCCTCGTCCACGGCGAACAGCGAAATGCGCGCGCGGCCCAGCTGGTCCAGAAAGCGCTCGTTGTTGAAGCGCTCGGGGGCCACGTACAGCAGTTTCAGCGTGCCGTTCCTCAGCCCCCGCTCCACCGACGCGGCCTCGTCGCGCGAAAGGGAGCTGTCCAGCCGCGCCGCCTCGATCCCCCGGCCGCGCAGGTAGTCGATCTGGTCTTTCATCAGCGCGATCAGCGGCGACACGACCACGGTCACGCCCGGCAGCAGCAGCGCGGGCAGCTGGTAGCACAGCGACTTTCCCCCGCCGGTGGGGAACACGGCCAGCGCGCCGCCCCGTTCCAGCAGGGCGTCGATCACCCGCCGCTGCCCCGGGCGAAACTCCGGCAGCCCGAACCTCTCGTGCAGCACCTGCTCGGGGCTGGCGGCGGCGGAAAGCGTGTCTGGGGATGCACTATTCGGAGCCATCTTTCCACCCGGAGCCAGGGGACGCGGCCGCGCGCCTGTCGCGCGGCCACGCCTAAAGAAATGGACGGGTGGAACGCCGTCAAGGCGTTGACAAAAACCCGTCGCACCTGTGGCTCACTCGGATCGAATTGGGCCGGCGGTGGCGGAATTGGAGCTGCCGGACGTGAAAAAACAGGGCGCCCCCGATGTGGAGGGCGCCCTGGCCGTTCTTCCGGTGAGCCGAGGTCAGGACGTGGGCTGCACCGAGTTGATCCCCGTCACGGGCTGCGTGGCCGGCCGCAGGAAGCTGGAGTTCACCCAGCCGGTGACACCCGTTACGCCGCGGAGCGTGCCCTGCGCGGTGACGCGCGTCCAGCCGTCGCGTTCCTCCATTGCCTGCACCACCGTGCCGGTGGGCAGCGGGCCGCCGGCCACCTTCTTGTCGCTGGGCGACGGCCCCATGCGGATGTTCACCGTGTCGGTGGTGACGAACAGGGCGCCGGGCATCGGCTCGAGGTACTTGGCGCTCGCCCAGCCCGACACGCCCGTGACGCCGTTCACGGAGCCCTCGGCCGTCACCTGCTTCCACCCGTCACGATCCGCCACGGCACGCACGATGGTTCCCTCCGGGAGCGGGCTGCCGTTCACGGTGCTCTCCTGCGCTCCGGGCCCCCGCCGCACGTTGAGCGTGGCCGTCACGCGGAAGCGCGCGCCCGCGGCCGGGCGGGCCGGCGTGGACACCTCCGGGGCGGGCCTGGCCATGACTTCGGCGCGGAAGCTGGCCATGGGAAACGCGGGGCCGGGGTCCTGCTTGCGTCCGGGCGCGATGTCTTCGTGCCCGATCACGTCCTTCAGCCCGTACTCCCGTACCAGCAGGGTGGCCAGCTCGCGCGCCACGTCCAGCTGCGCCTGCGGATACCTGGCCCAGCCGCGGGGTGCCGTCTCGTTCTTGTGCGTCGCCACCAGGACGTCGGCGGCGGGCACGGTCTTGCCGCCGGGCGAGCGCCAGGGCCCGTCGGCATCGCCCACGATGCCGAACCCGTCCAGCTCGATGCCGATGGAGTGGCTGTTCAGGCCGTTGACGTTTTCCCACTTGCTCTTGCCGGCGTGCCAGGCCACGCGGTTGAACGGCACGAGCTGCGTGATGGTTCCGTCCTTGGCGATCACGATGTGGGCGGACGCCTTGGCCTGCTTGTTGGCGAGCCAGCCGATGGATTCCTCGGCGCTGCCGCCCGCCGTGTAGTGCATTACCAGCCACCGTGCGCGAAGCTCGGCGTCGGAATTGCCGCTCACCCCCTGGTTGGGGGTCGCGCGAAACCGGTACGGCGTACCGTCGTCGTGAGCGAGGCGATGGTTGATGATCTTCATCCGGGAAACCTCCGTGGGGGGGCCCGCTTCGAGGCGTGTGGACGCGGGTTCTAGCATCCGTGGAGCAATCTGCGTTCCCCTGCCGCGAAGCGTGGGGCTCCACGACAACTGGTTGTTCCGCAGGTGTTTACATAGTGCCCTCAAGCCTCGTCAGGCCGGGCGTGCCAGGCACCGCTGTCCCGAGTGGGACGCACCATCCCCAAAGGACGCGCCGAAGCCCCTGCGGAAGGGTTTTCCGCGGGGGCGATCGGCGCCGATCAGTGTTGGGTCAGTAGGTCGAGGTACCGGCGGGCGAGCCGCGGTCGCTCTTGAGCCACTGCACCAGCTTGACGATGCCCCACACCACCAGCACCAGCGGCAGAACCCGGAACAGGAGGAACGCGCCCAGGACCCACGCGATGCCGAGGACGGCCATCACCACCTTCAGGGCCGCGATCGCCACGATCACCACCACGGCCCACTTCAGGAACGTTTCGAAGCTGCTCTTGTCGCTCATCTGACACACTCCCTTGCTTGATATCGACGCTCCAATGGTCACGGATCAGCCGTACGGAGGATGCCGCGCGCGAGTTTCACGCACTTGCCCGCGAGCCGGTCGCCCGCTACTGATCCACCGGTGGCTGCTTCCGTCACTCTGGTGACTTTCCCTCACTTCCGTGGCTCGCCCGTGAGCATTCGAATCGGTACGCAGGGCTGGAACTACACGGCGTGGGTGGGGCCCTTCTATCCCGAAGGCACCAGGCCCATCGAGTTCCTGCGCACCTACGCCCAGGCGTTCACCACGGTGGAGGTCGATTCAACGTTTTACGCCATCCCCCCGGCCAAGTCGGTCCGCGGATGGGCGCAGCGCACGCCGGACGGGTTCCTGTTCGCGCTGAAGATGCCGCAGGAGGTGACGCACGAGCGCCGGCTGCGCGACGCCGACACGGTCACCGACGAGTTCCTGGACCGGGCCCGCGAGCTGGGGCCCAAGCTGGGGCCGGTGCTGGTGCAGATGGGGCCGGACTTCGGGCCCGACGAGTTCGCCGCGCTCGAGCGGTTCGTCGGGCGCCTCCCTCGCGACGTGCGGTTCGCGGTGGAGGTGCGCCAGAGCCGGTGGATGGCGGACGCCGTGCTCCCGCGGCTGCTGTCGCTGCTGGAGTCGCACGGGGCGGCGCTGGCGCTCAGCGACGGAAAGTGGATTCCGCGCGAAACGATGACGGAGCTGGCCGCCGCGCCCACGGCGGACTTCCACTACATCCGGTGGATGGGCCCCAACCGCGACATCGTGGACTACTCGCACCTGCAGTTCGACCGTTCGGGCGAAATCCGCTCCTGGGCCGAGGTGCTGAAGACGATCGCGGGCCGGGGTGTCAGCGTGTTCGGATACTTCAACAACCACTTCGCCGGCCACAGCCCCGCCAACGCCCGCGAGCTGCAGTCCCTGCTGGGCCAGGCCCCGGTGGACCCCAAGGCCATCGGCGAGCAGATCTCGCTGTTCTGATGCGCCGCGTGAGTGAGCGCAGCCGCACGCTTCACCCGCACGCGCACCGCGCCCTCCGAAGCGCATCTGTCATCCCGACGGAGCGGCCACGCCGAGCCGGCCTGTACCCCCGACCCATGCAGCGACCGAGGGATCCGCCACACACTCCGCGAGACGCCCCGTACCTGCGGACCCACCGGTACCGCCGCCCTGGCGTGGGTTAAGCCACCTAACCTGACGGGACCGCCCAAACGTCGTCATCCAGAGGCGCAAGCACGTCCCGGCTGTGTCGGGCGAATGAATTCGCTGCAACAACCACACGAAGTCCGCCTTCGCGGACTGGCCTGTTCTCGTGTGGGGGAGGATCGTGTGGCGCGCCCAAACTGTGTGGCGCGGCAGGTGCCTGCACCCGCACGGGTGGGGCTCGGTCTTCGTGTCGCTGCCGCGCCCGGGTTGAGAGGCTTCCGGGGTTAGATCCTTCGGCGCGCAGAGTCTGGTGTACGGGCCGGGCCGCTGCGATTGCGCCTCTGGATGACAGATGGCGGGCGGGATGTCGGCCTTGGCCTCACGCTGCCGACACTCCCCTGCTCCTCAGGCCCCGACCGCCTCGCGCGCCGCGGCGCGTCCGCGCTCCGTCAACTGCAGCGCGTCGTCGTCCGCGCGCGATAGCCAGCCGGTGCCCTCCGCGCGGCGGATCACGCGGCGGGCGAAGTCCTGCTCCCAGCGCAGGTGCGCGTGAAGGTGCGACTCGCGGTTCTCCTCGGCCGCGTCGGGCGAATCCTCGTGGTTCATCAGGTGGATGGCCAGCATGGTCTGCGCGAACTCCCACCTCTGCCGCGCGCGCCGCCGCGCCAGCGCCAGCAGCCCGCGCTCCGGAGCGAGCAGGAACACCAGCCCGAACGCTACGCCCGTCATCGTGGCCATCGATCCCGCGATCGAGACGTCGAACAGGTACGACATCCAGTAGCCCGAAAGCGAGCTCGCCACGCCGATCGCCACGCTCAGCCCGATCATCCGCGGAAGCCGGTCCGTCAGCAGGTACGCGGCGGACGGCGGGGCGATCATCAGCGCCACCACCAGGATGCTCCCCACCGCGTCGAAGGCGCCGACCGCGGTAACGGACACCAGTGTCATGAAGGCGTAGTGCACGAGGCCCGGCGCAAAGCCCAGCGCGCCCGCCAGCGCCGCATCGAACGTAGTGAGCTTCAACTCCTTGTAGAACGCGGCGATGAAGGCGGCGTTCAGCAGCAGGATGGCACTCATCAGCCACAGGATGCGCGGCCCCAGGTCTACCCCGTTCACCACCAGGCGATTGAACGGCGCAAAGGCCAGCTCGCCCAGCAGCACGGCGTCCACGTCCAGGTGCACGCTCCCGGCGAAGCGCGAAATCAGGATCACCCCGATGCTGAACAGCGCGGGAAACACCAGGCCGATCGCCGCGTCCTCGCGCACCAGGTGCGTGCGGTTGATCACCTCCACCAGCGACACCGTGAGCACGCCGGTGAGCGCCGCCGCCGCCACCAGCAGCGGCGAGGCGATGTTCTCGGTGATGAAGAAGCCGATGACGATGCCCAGCAGGATGGCGTGGCTGATGGCATCGCTCATCAGCGCCATCCGGCGCAGCACCAGGAACACGCCGGGAAGCGCGCACGCCGCCGCCGTAACCGCGGCGATCCACTGGATCTCCTGTTCGGGCACCATCATCGCGCGTCCTCCTCGTCGTCGTCCCGGCCCCGGGTGCCCGGGCCGCCGCGGAGCGCCTCGGCCTGGCCGGCGGCCGTGATGGACCAGTCGTCGCCCGCGCGCGTCGCCCAGCCGCGCTGCTCCAGCTCCTCCAGCTCGTGCCTCGCGCCGGGGTGCGCCGCCTCCAGCACGGCCGTCGCGTGCCCGTGGTGGGCGCCGCCGTGCTGCACGGCCAGCTCGTTCAGGTCTGCCAGCACGGCGTGCATGTGAAGGGTGCGGCGGTTGCGCGCCTGGCGCACGGCGGCCCACACCAGCCCGCGGTTGGGCGCGAGCGCCATCGAAAAGAGCACCAGCACCGTCAGGCACAGGACGATCGTGGGTCCCGTGGGCACGTGCTGGCTCATGCTGCTGATCACCGCGCCGGAAACGCCCGCCAGCGCGCCGATTCCGCCAGCGAGCAGGACCATGGTTCCCATGCGGTCCGTCCACTGCCGCGCGGCCGAGGCGGGCGCCACGACCATCGCGCTCATCAGCACTACCCCCACGGTCTGCAGGCCGATGACGATGGAGACCACGAGCACGGAGGTCAGCAGCACGTCCAATCCGCGCATGGGCAGCCCCAGGCTGGCGCCGTAGTCGGGATCGAAGGCCAGCAGCTTGAACTCCTTCCAGAAGAGCGCGGCCACGCCCAGGGCCAGCCCGCCCAGCGTGGCGATCATCACCACGTCGCGCCACAGCAGCGTGGCCGCCTGTCCGAAGAGAAAGCGATCCAGCCCCGCCTGGCTGGCATCAGGGCGCTTCTGGATGACCGTCAGCAGCACCAGGCCGGCGCCGAAGAACACGGCGAGGACGATCCCCAGCGCGCTGTCCTCCTTCACCCGCGTGGCGTTGACGATCTTCATCACCACCAGCGTCCCCACCCATCCCGCCACCGCCGCGCCAAGGACCAGCACGAGCGGCGCCTTGCTGCCGGTGAGCAGAAAGGCCAGGGCGATGCCCGGCAGCGCGGCGTGGCTGATGGCGTCGCCCAGCAGGCTCTGCTTGCGGAGCACGGCGTATGAGCCCAGGGCGCCGCTGGTCATCCCCAGCGCCGCCGCGCCCAGCGCCACGATGCGCAGCGTGTAGTCGGAAAAGAAGTCCATGGCTTCAGTCCGCGGCCATGGAGCCGTCGGGCCGGGGCGCATCGCCGACGGGCTTGGCGCCCTCCAGGTGGCCGTTCCGGCGCTGGAGGAAGGGGACGCGCCCGCCGTACGTCAGCCGCAGGTTCTCTTCCGTGAACACCTCGGCCACCGGCCCCATGCCGATGCGGCGCACGTTCAGCAGCAGCACCCAGTCGAAGTACTCGGGAACGGTTTCCAGGTCGTGATGGACGACGACCACCGTCTTTCCGGCGGCACGCAGCTGCTGCAGGACGGTGACGATGGCGCGCTCGGTCTTGGCGTCTACGCCCTGGAACGGCTCGTCCATCAGGTACAGCCCGGCGTTCTGCACCAGGGCGCGCGCCAGGAACACGCGCTGCTGCTGGCCGCCGGAAAGCTGCGAGATCTGCCGCTCGGCAAAGTCCTGCATCCCCACCTGCCCCAGGGCGGCCATGGCGGCGTCGCGCTCCTTCTTTCCCGGCCGCCGCAGCCATCCCAGCGAGCCGTAGCACCCCATCATCACCACGTCGAGCACGCTGGTGGGAAAGTCCCAGTCCACGCTGCCGCGCTGGGGAACGTAGGCCACCAGCTTGCGCTGCTCGGCGTACGGGCGGCCGTGCACCAGAACCTGTCCCGCCGCCGCGCGCACCAATCCCAGCATGGCCTTGATGAGCGTGGACTTGCCCGCGCCGTTGGGGCCCACGATGGCCATCAGCACCCCACGGGGCACCTGCACGTCGATGTCCCACAGCACGGGCTTGTCTCGGTACGCCACCGTGAGGTCGTTGACCTCGATGGCGGGCGCCTGTTCGTTCATGATTCCTCGCATCTACGAATATTTCAGGGCTCGCGCAGCAGCGCGCGCACCAGGGTGTCGATGTTGTTGCGCACCATCCCGGCGTAGGTGCCGGCGGGGGTGCCCTCGTTGCCCAGCGCGTCGGAGTACAGCGACCCGCCGATCTGCACGTCGAAGCCCTGCGCCCGCACGGCTTCGCGCACGGCCTCGATGGTCCGGGGGGCGATGGACGTTTCCACGAAGACGGCCGGAATGCGGCGTTCGGCGATGAAACCCGCCAGCGCGTGCACGTCGGCCGTCCCCGCCTCGGCGGCGGTGCTGATGCCCTGCAGCCCGCGCACCTCGAACCCGTACCGCCGCCCGAAGTAGCTGAAGGCGTCGTGCGCGGTGATCAGCACCCGCCGCTCGGCGGGTACGCGCTGGGCCTGCTCGCGTACGTAGGCATCCAGCTGCTCCAGCTCGCGGCGGTAGCGCTCGGCGTTCGCCCGGTACTCCGCGGCGTGCGCCGGATCCGCCTCGCCCAGGGTTCGGGCGATCAGTCCCACGGTCATGGCCCACAGGCGCACGTCGAACCACACGTGTGGATCGTACGTGGCATATCCGGGGGTGCGGAGCAGTGAATCGCGCGGAATGCTGTCGGTAACCGCCACCACGCGGGTGCGCTCGCCCATCTCCTCGAGCACCTCGGCCATGCGGGCTTCCAGGTGAAGCCCGCCATAGAACACCACGTCTGCGCGGTACAGGCGGCGGACGTCGCCCTCGCTGGCCTTGTACAGGTGCGGATCCACGCCCGGCCCCATCAGCCCCACGACGCGAACGCGGTCGCCGCCGACGTTCTTCGCCACGTCGGCGATCATTCCCACCGTGGTTACGACAGTCAGCCGCCCCTCCGTGTCGGGCGGCTCCGGGGGCGCACATCCCGCCACCACGCCCACGGCCAGCAGCACCGCCGCCATCCCGCGCATACATCCCATCCGCATCCTGTATTCCCACACCGTTCGAAAGCAACTTTTAAGCGATGTTAAAATCGTGCCTAGGCCAGGATAAAGCAGAACACCCGTGGCGTCAAGGGTGTGCCGGTCGGGTTGGAGCACTCGGAAGGGGCCGCACGCGCCGAAGCGCGCCGATGTCATCCCGACGGAGCGGCCTCGGCGAACCTTCCCGCGCACCGGAGACAGCAGCGACCGAGGGATCCGCCACACACCATCCGAAGCGCACCGCTCTCGCCCCCACATCAAAGCCCAACTGACTACCGACGCACGCTCCGGCGAGCCCCTCCCCCACCCCTCCCCCGGCAAACTGCGCCGGGAGAGGGGAGAACTTCACCGGGGTTCGATTGGGTGTCGCTCATGCCTCGGCAGCCCCCTCTCCCCGGCCCTTCCCCCGTTTCGCAAGGGAAAGGGAGAATTCGATCGCGCGCCGACAGGTGCGGCGTGCGTGCATGGCTCGCTACCCGTCGCGGAGTACGACTTAGCCCTCAGGAGGTATCTTCGACACGGCGTCGAATGCGAATCGAACGTCGATCGAACCGTGCAACCAGCTTTCTCAAAAGCACTTGTGCCCCCCGCAACCCGCCCGGCGCACGTCCTGCGGTGAGGGTCCAACAGATGCGGACGTGCGCAGTCCGCCAGCATCGCGAGACGGGAGGAGACGACGATGAGGTTCGATGCCGCAATGGACGCATACCTGAACGGGTCCGACCGGTCGCGCCCGTGGACGCAGCGGGAGGAGGAGGTGATGCTGCGAGGGCTGGCGGAGTGGCTCCCCGGCCAGGTGGCAAGCGACGGCGTCGAGGACATCACCCCCGACGTCCTCACCCGCTACGCCGACGAGCGCCGCCTGTCCGACGAGGAGCGCGACGACCTGCAGGGCACGGTCGCCAGCCTGCGCGTCTGGGCCCGCACCCATGGTGAGGACGAGCAGCAGGACCGCCCCGCGAACGCCTGATCTTGTGATCGTCCTGACAAGACGAAACACCCTCTCCCACGCAGCCGTTGGAGAGGGTGTTTCCGTTTGGAAACCGCCGTCGCGGACGAGCTCAGCTCTGGATGCGCGCGAGCTCCACGCCCAGGGGACAGACGCCGACCGTGGCCTGCCCCGCGAGGGCGCCCGTCGGGCCCACCAGGTACAGGTTCCCCCGCTGGGTGCAGTTGCCGGGCGCGGTGAAGAACAGCTGCCCCTGGTCGTCGACCGTCAGGTCGCCGACGTCCGCGATCCCGTTCGGCTTCAGCGGGGTCGCCGGGGGAATCAGGAACTGGCGCGTCGCCGGGTTCCACGCGGTGATGCCGTAGCCGAACCCGCCCACGTACAGCACGCTGGGGTTGCCCAACGCCTCCAGCGAAGTGGGAAAGGCGCCGAACCCCGTGTTGTGCGACTCTTCGGTCAGCGTCTGCAGGTTCACCACGGAGAGCGAACCGTTCGCCTGGCCGAAGTTGCCGGAGTGGAGCACGTACAGCCGGTCGCCCAACACGGCGCCCGCCGCCGGGTTCACGCCGCTGAGCGCGATGGTCTTGACCACGCCCAGCGCTGGGTTGAGCACCGTCACGGAGCCCGGCCCCGCGGGCGCAAAGTTCACCAGGTTGCTGTTGATGACGAACGTCGTGCCGTTGCCCGCCACGATGGCCTGCGGATACACGCCCACCGGGATCTCGGCGCCCGCCTGCCCGCGGCGGACGTTCACAGGCGACACGGTGTTGCGGCCCGGGTTGGCGACCAGCGCCACGCTGTCGTTCACGAACGCCACGCCCGTGGCCCCCGAGTTGGCCGGAAGCGGCACGCGGTACGACACCACGCCGGCAGCCAGGTCCACCACGGCCGCGAACGGGTAGGTGCCCAGCGGCACCACGGCGACGTTGCCGCGCACCGCCAGGTCCACCGGGGTGCTGGCGGCCTGGGCCAGGCCCACCGTGCGCTCCGTCCCGCCTGGTTCCAGCGGCACGATGCTGAGCGTGTTGTCGACGCTGTTCACCACCACCGCCACCCGCTCTTCGCCATTGGGGAGGGCGGGGTTGCGCTCGCACGCGGCCGAAAGCGAGAGGGCGGCCAGAGCGGCCATCCCCGCCAGGCGGCGGACCAAACGAGTTGTCATCATCTCGGTCGATTTCGTGAAGGTAGCGGCGTGCGCTGGATGCGCACGTCCAGGCGAGCCCGGCGTCCGGGCTCGGGGTATCCCGCGATCAGGTGCCCTTTTTCGTCCAGCGCGCGATCCACGTCCAGCGCGGTGGAAAGCGCCCACTCACCCATCCGCCAGTCGCGAGCCACGCGCAGCTGCGTGGCCCAGAAGCCGGGGATGACGTTGGCCTCCGTGGGCGTGGGGTTCCGCGGGCCGGTGTAGCGGGCGCGCGCCTCCGCCCGCCACGGCCCCCCGCCCCACTCCGCCCCCATCCACCCGGAGTGCCGGGGGCGATACACCACCTGCACGCCGTCGTCATCCCTGCCCTGGCGGTCGTACGTGATGCGCGCCAGGGAGTACGACGCGTTCACCCGCACTCCCTTCCCCGGCAGCACGGCATCGGCGCGAAGGTCGATGCCGCGGCGGTGCGCGTCGATGTTGCCGGGGCTCCAGCGGTCGTTGAAGCGGCGCATCCACACGATCATCCCGCGCACGTCGCTGTCGTAGGCCGTGGCGTACGCGGAAAGGGACACGTTGCCCAGCATGGCCGCGGTGGAGGCGCCGATCTCCCACTCGTTGGGAATGCGCTCCGGGCGCAGGTCGGGGTTGGGAACGATCCCCACGCCGCCGCGAAAGAACTGGTCGCCCAGCGACGGCGGGCTGTACGCGCTGCGGTTGGCCAGCTGCACGCGGACCGGCCCGTCCATCCGCACCGTCAGCGCGCGGCTGGCGTACCAGTTTCCGCTCACCCCGTCGCGGTCCACGCGCGCCTCGGCCGAGAGCGCGAACGTGCGCCGGAGCACGCGCGCCTCGTCCGACGCGTGGGCGAAGACGCCGCCGCCGTACTGGGTGCGCGGCGCCTGCTCCGAGAGCGCGGCCTCCACGTGCTGGGCCAGCGCGTCCACCCCCAGCCCCAGTCGTCCGCGGCGGAACCCGGTGGACGACTCGGCGCGCGCGTTCACCATCCGCACCCGGGTGGTGTCGTCGTACGCCAAGCCGAACGGGGGCGCCGGGTCCGCGTAGCGCGCGCGCTGCACGGCGCCGGAAACCAGCGCCGAGGCCGGGCCGCGCCGCCACGCCAGCGACGCGCGTCCGCGCTCCATCCACTGCCGCGCATCCGGCGAGGGGGTGTGGCCTGTGCCGGGAAGGCCGCGCTTCAGCGTTTCCCATCCCCCGCGCACCCGCAGCTCGCCACCCGCGAGCCGGCCGGTGAGCGCGGCGAAGGCCCCGGCCTCGAACTCGTCGGCGTTGGTACGATGGACGAGCGTCGGATCGCTCGGGTCACGCTCGTAGGTGAACCGTCCGTCCACGGCCCGCGTGTGCGCGCCCGCCTGGATCGCGGCCGATCCCACCGGCGCGCCCCACTCGCCGCGCGCCGCCCGCGCGCCCAGGGTGCCGCCGGAGACTTCCGCGGCGGGCGGCACCTCGCCGGCCCGCGTCTCGATCAGCACCACCCCGGCGCCGGCGCGCGCGCCGTAGCGGGCGGAGTGGGCTCCGGGGAGCACGGTCACCCGCTCGATGCTGCTGGCGGGAACGGCGCTCAGGTCCGCCTCGCCGGATACGGGGTCGTTCAGCGGCGCGCCGTCCACCAGCACCAGCACGGCGTCGGCGCCGCTGCCGCGGATGCTCACGGTGCGCGATCCCGTCGGCCCGCTCTCGCGCACCGTCGCGCCGGGGGCGCGCCCCACCACGTCCGCCGCGGTCCGCGCCCCCGACGCTTCGATTGTCGCGCGGGTGACCACCGTTCCGTCGCGCTGCGGATCGGGCACGGTCGTCACGGCGCTCACGGTGTCGAGCAGCAGCACGTCGCGCGCGAGGGGGATGGAAAGCCACGCCGCCTCGCCGTTCCTCACCCGCACCTGCGCGCTCCATCCCACGTAGCCCGCCCGGGTGACGCGAACGCGATGGGCGCCTTCTTCCACGCCGCGGATGGCGAAGCGGCCGGCACCGTCCGTCCACACCCGGATCCCCAGCTCCGGGAGATCGACGGCGGCCATCTCCAGCGGCGCGTCCGTCCCCGCCTCCGCCACGCGGCCGGCCACCTCGCCCGGGCGCTGGGCCGCGAGGGAGGCGGGGAGGGCGATCGACAGCAGAAGCGACAGCAGTCTACGCCGCATGGCCGCGCTCCATCCGCCCGCACTGCTCGCCCGATAGCGGCACCACCTGCGGCGCGCCCGTGTCCGGACCCGGCCCGGGATGCGGAACGATCTCCACCGGCCAGCCGTAGACGCGCTCGACGGTTTCCCTCGTCAGCACCTGCGCGGGGGTGCCCTCGGCGGCCAGGCGCCCGCCGTCCAGCAGCACCAGGCGATCGGCGTAGCGGGCGGCAAGGTTCAGGTTGTGGGTGATCAGCAGCACCGTCTTTCCGGCGTGCCCCAGGTCGTGCAGCAGCTCGAAGATGGCCATCTCGTGGGCCACGTCCAGCGCGGCGGTGGGCTCGTCCAGCGCCAGCGTGGGCGCCTGCTGCGCCAGCGCGCGGGCCACCCGGGCCCGCTGCCGCTCCCCGCCGGAAAGCGTGCCGATGTCGCGAGCCGCCATCGTATGCACGTCGCAGCGCCGCATGGCATCACCCACGGCGCGGCGGTCGGCGTCCCCTGCGCGGCGCCAGGGGCCCAGGTGCGGGTAGCGCCCCATCGTCACCATCTCGCGAACGGTCATGGGGAACACCGCGTCCTCGCCCTGCGGGACCACGCCCACCTGCCGCGCCAGCTCGTCGCGGCTCCACGCCCCGAGGGGACGATCATCCAGTTCGATCCGACCCGCGGCGGGCGCCAGCGTGCCCAGAAGCAGGCGAAGCAGCGTGGACTTGCCAGACCCGTTCGGCCCCAGGACGGCGGTGCACGCGCCGGCCGGGATCTCCAGCGACAGCTCCGAGATCGCCGGACGTGCGGATTCCGGGTACGCGAACGTCACCCCGTCGCAGCGCCACCCGCTCACGCGCCCCTCCTGCGCAAAATCCACAGGAAGAACGGCACTCCCACGAACGCCGTCACCACACCGATGGGCAGCTCCGTGGGCGCGGCGACGGTGCGCGCGAGCGAGTCCGCCAGGACCAGGAAGGTGGCGCCGAGCAGGACGGACGCGGGGATCAGGAAGCGGTGGTCCGCCCCCCACGTCATCCGTACGATGTGCGGAATCACCAGCCCCACGAACCCGATCACGCCACTGACGGCCACGGCGGATGCGGTCAGCAGCGATGCCGTCCCGTAGGCCGCCAGCTTCACCCGCTCCGTCCTCACCCCAAGGTACTGCGCGGTTTCTTCACCGACGGCCAGCAGGTTCAGCGGCCGCGCCAGGACGAACAGCACCGCCAGCGCCGGCCCCGCCAGCACGGCGAGGAGGCCGATCTCCCGCCACGTGGCGCCGCTGAAGCTCCCCATCATCCAGAAGAGCGCGGATCGAAAGCTCTCCGTGTCCGCAAAGGTCAGCACCAGCAGGATGCACGCGTTGAAGAACGCACCGGCGACCACGCCGGAGAGCAGGAGGATGCGCGTGTCGAGCGTGGGACCGACGGAAGCCGCCATCCGCAGAACCACCACGATGGCGATGGCCGCCCCCGCGAACGCCGCCAGCCCCACTCCCGCGCTCGACGCTCCGGCGCCGAACACGATCGCCGCCACCGCGCCCACCGCCGCACCGCCCGAGACACCGAGGACGTACGGCTCGGCGAGGGGATTCCGCAGCAGCGCCTGGAACACGGCGCCGCTGGCCGCCAGCGCGCCGCCCACCAGCGCAGCCAGGAGCGAGCGCGGCACCCGCAGCCGCTGCACGATGGCCACCGTGGTGGGGTCGCCCGCGCCGCGCAGCGCGTCCAGCACCTCGCGCACGCCCAGCCGCACCGCGCCCAGCCGCACGCTCAGCAGCAGGGCGCCGGCGCAAAGGGCGGCGAGCAGGGCCAGGCGCAGCGCCGGCTTCATCGGCCGGCCAGCTCCGGGTGGATGGCGTCGCGGAACAGGCGCGCGGTCTGGGCGATCCCCGGCCCCATCAGGTACACCTGCTCCACCGGCAGGGCATGCACGCGCCCGGTGCGAAAGGCGTTCAGCTCGCGCCACCCGGGTTTGGTCGAGAGCTCGCGAATCCGCGCCGCGCCGTCGCCGCTGACGGGAAGGAGGATCACCTCGGGCTGGCGGCGCACCAGCTCTTCCATCGACACGTACTGCGGCTGCCCCTTTGCGTCGGGGAACGTCGTCCGCCCGCCGGCGACTTCCATCAGCTGGATGGTGGCCGTCCACGGCCCTGCCGTCATCAGCGGCTCGTCGCCCACCACGATGAAGGTCGACCGCGCGGGCCGGCCCGCCACGGAAGCGCGCAGTCCATCGAGTTCGCCGCGCACCGCGGCAGACGCGGAGTCCGCCTCGCGCGTCCGTCCGCTCAGCACGCCGAGCCTGCCGATGGTGCGGAACACGTCCGTGGTGTCCGTCGTCCGCACGGCGAAGAAGGGGATGCCCAGCTCGCGCAGCCGGTCGCGCACGGGGTTGGCCCCCGCCGCGTGCCAGCCGATGACCAGGTCCGGCCGCAGGGCGAGGATCTTCTCCAGGCTGGGGTCCAGCCCGCCGCCGACGGACGGGAGCGCGTCGACGCCCAGCCCTACGTCGTACTCCGTGCGCCCCGCCAGCTGCCCGCGCGCGCCGATGGCCACCAGCGTCTCCGTCGCGCTGGGGGCGAGGGAGATGATGCGCCGCGCCGGGACGGCGAGCCGCACGGTGTCGCCCGCGTCGTCGGCGGCGGAGATCGCCCGGGCGGCTTGCGCGGGAGCAGGATCCGCCTGCCGCTCTCCGCCGCACGCAGGCAGCACGAGCACCGCCACGGCCATCAGGGCCGGGGCGGCGGTGCGGCACAGCCAGCGTGCGGAGTCCAGAATCAAAACGCCCGTTCCTTCCAGATTGCGGAAGGGACGGGCGGCAGCAAGGCAGCGGACGGGGCGTGTACGTGCTCCGGCCAACAGACTCGTACCCCGCGCCCCTCCCGCGAGGGGTGCATCGTTGCGGGAACGAGAGGGCCGCGTCTCCTGGCTCGAGGCAGCACCGCTCGCCTTCCCGGGCAACGACCCAGTGGCGGAGTGAGCGGGCCGGACCGGCGTGCGCCGGGCCTCTTACAGTGGCGGGGCCGCGCCGGATTTTCACCGGCTTCCGTGAGGCCCCCTCGTGCTATGTCGAATCTAAACTAGCCGCGGGCACCGAGGGTGTAAAGTGCGTCATCCACGATCGCCAGGCCTTCGGATCAGCGCAGCGTAGCGGCCGCGGGAGTGAAGGCAGCTAGCGACAGGCTCGGAGGAACTTGTCGGTCAGGACCACCTGGTCGTCGCACGCCTGGCGCAGCCGGTCCGTATGCGCCTGGCCCGGGAAGTGACACCAGATCACCCTCCTTCCGGTCTGCTGCACGGCTTCCACGGCGCGGACATAATCGGTGTCCCCCGCGACCAGCACGGCAACGTCGTAGCGATTCGTGTGTGCTCCAATGGTCATGTCGACGGCGAGGTTGACGTCCGTCTCCTTCTCGCCGGCGTGCTTGTGCGTGAAAACCCTCTTGCACAATTCGCATGTGATAGCTTGCCGCCGTGGCTCGTTCCGGCCCAGGATCAGGTCCAGCGCCTTGCTTGCGCGAAGGACTTCGAAGAAGCGCTGCTGCCCGACGTATTGGCGGGAACTCCTGTCCAGAGGTGACGCGTAGTATCGCATCTTGACGAGGACGTAACCGCGCGCGAGTTGTCGAGCAAAGCGGGGGATGTCCAAATCACGCGCCCCGGCATCCAGCTGCGCGAGCCGAAAGTTGGTTCCGTCAACGAAGATCTCCATGCGGAGCATCCGCGCAGGAGCCGGGTCGGGTGATTGGACCGTCACGAGAGGTTTCGGGTGAAAAAATAACGAGGGGTTGTGCGACATGCGCACAACCCCCCGGAGTTACGTACCCGGTACCCCGAAGGGAGCGGGCCTGCTTTCGTGACGCGAAAGCTATACCGGGGCGGGGCGAATGTCAATCTCTGTGGCGTGTCGCAGGACAGGCGTGTGCATGGCGGGCGAGGGCCGCCTCCATCATTCCTTTGGGATGCGGAGCTTCCACCCGAACCGGCGCAGATCGATGCGGCCCCTGGCGTCGAACTCCACCCCCTCCTGCTCCAGCCGCATGCGCTGCAGCAGGCTTCCGCCCGGCTCGTCCGCCCGCGCGCTGATGCACCCCTGCGCGTTCACCACGCGGTGCCACGGCACGCGCCCGTCCTTGAGCGCATGCAGCGCGTATCCCACCTGCCGCGCGTGCCCGGGCAACCCGGCCAGCGTGGCGATCTGTCCGTACGTCGCGACCCGCCCGCGCGGGACCTTCCGCACGGCGGCATAGATGCGGGCGTACGCGTCCGACGGACTCACGCGGATGGGCCCGGCCCGACGATCAAACCAGCACCCGCAGGCGTCCGGGATGGATCTCGATGCTTACCTCGTGGGCGGCTTCGGCGATGATCTCGCCGTCGGCGTGCACGGGGAGCGGGTCCGGGCTGGTGACGCGGACGCGGCGGGCCTGGCGCATGCGCACGCACGAGGCGCCCGTGTGCGTGCCGCGCAGCACCTGGGGAAGAAAGCGCAGGATGCCCAGCGTCCCCAGCCCGTCGCACATGCACACGTCCAGCACGCCGTCGTCGATGCGCGCGTCGGGGCAGATCCAGAAGCCGCCCCCGTGCCGCCCGCCGTTGCCGACGGTGACCAGCGTCATGGGCCTGTCCCCAGCCGCCTGCCCGTCGATCTCCACGCGCATCCGCGGCGGCGAATAGACACGAAGCACCTTCGACAGCGCGTGAAGGTACATCGCCAGGCCGCGGAAGCGCCGACGACGGTCCACCTCGATGGCCACGCGCGCATCCAGCCCGATCCCCACGCCGTTGCTGAACCAGCGCCCGTTCACGCTGCCGACGTCCACCTGCCGCCCGGAGCCCGCGACGATCCGCCGCAGCGCCTGCACCGGCACCGTCGGCACTCCGGCCAGCCGGGCGAAGTCGTTGCCGCTGCCCATGGGCAGAATCCCCAGCGCCGCGGGCGGCCCGTCGCCCGCGGCTCGCATCAGCCCGTTGACCACCTCGTGCACCGTGCCGTCGCCGCCCACGGCCACCACGGCCGGCCAGCCGCCGTGCGCCGCCGCTTCCGCCAGCTCCGCCGCCTCGCCACGCGCGGACGTTTCCGCCACCACGTGGTCGACGCCGGCCATCTCGCGCGCCAGCACCGCGCGCATGCGGGCTGCGGCGCCGCGCCCGGCGGTGGGGTTCAGGACGACGTAGAACCGGTCGATGGGCATGGGTGGGGCGAGCGGGGAAGATGCGACGCGGGCGCGGGACGATGGCCCGCGCGGGGCCAGCCGCGCAAGGGCGTGAAGTGCGGCGGGCGCGCGCCCTGCGTAGCTTCCCGCGCATGACGCAGGGACGAAACCGGCTGATCGGAACGCTGTTCGTGGCCATCGCGGCCACGCTGTGGGGGCTGATGGGCCCCGTCACCCGCACCGCCCTCGCCGAGGGGCTGCACCCGCTGGAGGTGGCGCTGTGGCGTGCGCTGATTGGCGCCGCGCTCTTCGCCGTGCACGCCGCCGTTACCCGCAAGGTGCACATCGACCGCGGCGACCGGCTGATGGTGGCGGCGTTCGGCGTCGTCGGGGTCGCGGGACTGCTGGCGTCGTACTCGCAGGCGGTGGACGCGGGCGGGGCCGCGCTGGCGGCCATCCTGCTGTACACCGCGCCGGTGTGGGTGGCGCTGCTCTCCGCCGCGTTCCTGGGCGAGCGGATCACCCGCCGCGTGGTGCTCGCGCTGGCCCTGGCGACGGCCGGCGTGGCGGGCATCGCCCTGTCCGGCGGCGGCGGCATCCGGATCAGCCCCGCGGCGCTGGGGTGGGGGCTGCTTTCGAGCGTCGCCTACGCCATGTACTACCTGTTCGGCAAGCGCTACTTCGAACGCTACACCACCGCCACGCTCTTCATCTACGCGCTCCCCATCGGCGCGCTCACCTTTTTGCCCTTCGTGGACTTCCGCCCGAAGTCCGGCACCGCCTGGGCCGCGCTGGTGTTCCTGGGCGCGGTTCCCACCTACCTCTCGTACGTGTTCTACAGCGCGGGCCTCAAGCGCATCGAGGCCACGCGCGCCGCCACGGTCGCCACGGTCGAACCCGTCGTGGCGGCCATCGGCGCCTACTTCATGTGGAACGAACGGCTGAGCCCCGTGGGCTACGCCTGCGCCGCCGTCGTCCTCCTGGGCGTCCTGCTGATGGTGGCCGGGCCTTCACGCACCACGCAGGACGAGCCGCCTCACCCCTGAGCGGCGCGGCGCGCGGTGCGCCCCCGGGGAGCCACGCGGGCCCGCACGGCCCGGGGCGCCGCGGGCGCCGGAGCATCGGCTGCCAGCACCGCCCCCAGCTCCCGCGGCGTGGCCCCCATCGCCAGCATCGCGCGGATCAGCAGGTCCAGCGACACCGAGGGATCGGCCGCCTCCATCTTGGCCACGCGCGACTGGCTGGACTCCAGCAGCTCGGCCAGGCGCTGCTGGGTGAGGCCCATCGCCAGGCGGCGGGCGCGCACCGCGTTGGAGAGGGCGATCATGAGCTCCACGTACGCCGCCTCGGCGGCGGTGAGGCCGAACAGCTCCTGGACGTCGGTCTCCACCCAGCCCTGTTCCTCCAGCTGCTTCTGCTTGCGAGCGTTCATCAGTTCTCCTCCTGGCTTGCGTCGTAGCGTCTGAGCCGCTTCCTGCACACTTCCAGCACCAGCACCGGCGTTTGCTGCGTGGCCTTTTGAAAGATGTCGACCACCACCACGGCGTCGGGATCGATGCGATAGACGATCCGCCAGCTCTTGTCCTCGTCGACGATGCGCAGCTCGTGGCACCGCGCCCCGATGCCGGGCATGGGCCTGGACCGCGGCATGCTGAGCATGCGCCCCTCCTGCAGCGCGCGGATCAGGGTACCGGCCTCTCGCCGTGCACTGGCCGAGAACGGCGGCGTCATGATCCGGCCCGACAGCACCACCAGGCGCTTGCCCGCCGCCCCCGACCTTTCAATCATATGTCACATCCGACATGTGCGCAAGGCCCTTCATCGCCGCGACGGCCAGCTGCGCATTTCCGTAGATCCACCTGCGGCGCGGGAGAACGCTACGCAAGTGCACGGAGTACACGCCAGGGGGTGGCCAAAATCAGTCGCGGCGCTGGCGCGTCCGGAGCGGACATTGCGAGACAGCGGCGCGGAACCCCAGTAGCCACGCGGGCACTGACGGGCTATCCGCTCCCGCCACAGGTTGGACACAGATAGGAAAACGCTCCCCGGCGGACCGAGTCCGCCGGGGAGCGCCGTTTCTGAAAGCCTCCGAAGTCAGCCGCCGATACCCGCGCGGGCCTCCTCCAGCAGGTCTCGCAGGGTCGCCAGCCGCTCGGCTCCCAGGTGGGCCAGCTGCCGCACGTGCAGCTCGCGCATCGAGTCGTCCAGCGGCGCGATCATCTCCAGCCCCTCCGGGCTGATGCGGGTCCACACCACGCGCCGGTCGTGCGTGCACCGCCACCGCTCCACCAGCCCCCGTTTTTCCAGGCGGTCAATCAGCCGCGTGACGTCCGGGTCGCGGGTGATCATCCGCTCGGCGATCTCCCCCGCGGTGAGCCCCGACTCGCCCGCGCCGCGCAGAATGCGGAGCACGTTGTACTGCGTGGACCGCAGGTCGTGCTGGCGCAGCAGCTCCGCGATCTCGGCTGACAGGGCCTCGTACGTGCGGGCCAGGTTGAGGAAGATCTCCTCTTCCAGGCTGTCGATGGGCTTCGACTGCTTCAGTTCTTTCTGGATGCGCCCAGCCATGGATCTCCCGCGGTTCGAGTGCACCCCAAGTAGATGCGTTGCAACAGATATCGTCAAGTGCACGTTCTTGATGAATACACCCCATGGCGGGGAACGTCCCACAGATGCGACGAGGCGCGGGGGATCGCCTCCCCCGCGCCTCTTCCCATCCTGCCCGTGATGGACCGTTACGGCGTGGCGGGACGCACCCGGTAGACGCGGCCGTCGTGGACCACCGCCACCTGCTCGCCCAGGCTGAAGTAGCGGGCCAGCTCGGGAATGCGCGTCACCAGGTCGAAGTACGCCGGGGTGCCGAACTCCAGCGCGGTCTCCGGCAGGCGTGTGTCGGGCTTGATCTCCGCGTCGGTCCACACGCCGCCGCGCAGGTAGAACGTCTTGTCGCCCACGCGCTGCATGCCGCGCTCCGCACCGGTCACCACCACGTCCTCGAGCGCGACCGCCTCCTGCTGCCGGCGCGACTCGCGGCTCTGCTCCACGGCGCCGCGGCCCGTCGTCGCCGACGGATCCCACTGGGGGGCCGCGGGCGGGGGAGGCGGCGGCGACATCGCGGGCGGCGGGGGAGGGACAGGCGACGCGGGTGCCGGCCTGCCGCCCCTGCGGTCCCGACGCGTCTGGGGAGCCGGCGCAGGCGCGCCATCGAGCAACAGCGGGGTGTTCCCGCCGGCGCGGCCCTGTCCGGAAAGGTCCTCGGCACGGGTTTGCGCCCCCGGCTCCAGCGCCAGGAACGAGGTGTACGGCGTAACGATGCCGTAGCGGGTGCCCAGGTCCACCACCTCGTCCACCAGCTCGCGGTTCTCGCCGTTGCTGCGGATCTGCTCCATCAGCCAGCCGACGCGCCGCGTGGCCCACAGCCGGGGAAGGAACTCGTGACGCTCGTCGCGCCGGGGAAAGCGCAGCCCGGGATAGGTGAACGTCTGCGTGGGCGACGCGTTTCCGCTCAGCCGCAGGGTGACGTTGGCCAGGTCCTGCTCGTTGCGGTAGCGCCCCACCAGCGCCACCTGCGTGCCCTTGAACAGGTCCGGCAGGGCGCGCGGATACACCAGGTCCGTGCGCACCGCGCCCATGTCCAGGCGCAGGTTGGTGAGCACGGGATGGTTCACCTTGTCGAAGAAGGCCGAGACCTTCACCTCGATGTCCTCGTTGGGCGCCACGTAGTCGGCGGTGCCGCCGTTTTCGGCCGCCACGCGGTCCAGCAGCCGCGTGTTGACGTCGTATCCCACGCCGAAGGTGAACAGCCGCACGCCCTCCGCCCGCCCACGCTCCACGTTGCGGATGATCTGGTCCACGTCCGTCACGCCGACCGTGGGCAGGCCGTCCGTCATGAACACCAGCAGCCGCGGGCGCGTCGACGTGCGCGGAAACTGCCGCAATCCCTCCGTGAGTGCGTCGTTGATGTTGGTGCCGCCGCGCGCCTGCAGCCCCTGGACGAAGCGGGCGCCGCGGGCACGCCCGGCCTGGTCGGCGGCGATCAGCCCCTCTTCCATCAGCCGGGTTTCGCCCGAGAACGCCACCACGTTGTAGCGGTCGCCGGGGTTCAGGCCGCGGATTCCGTAGGCCAGCGCGCGCCGCGCCTCCTCCATCTTCCCGGCCTCTTCCATCGACCCGCTGACATCCACCACGAAAACCACGTCCTTGGCGGGGTACTCGCGGCGCTGCGACTCGGAGGTGGGCGAAAGCAGGAGCAGGAAGTACCCGTCCTTCCCCGGTTCGCGGTAGGTGAACAGCGACATCCCCACCTCCGCCTCGGACAGCGAGTAGAAGAGCTGAAAGTCCCGCCGCTCCGAGCGCGGCCCCTGCTCGAAGCTCACCCGCGCGTCCGCGCCGCCCTGCCGCCGCACGTCTACCTGGTGGCTGGGCGAGTACACCGTCCGCAGCCCGCCGCGCGCGGCGATCCTCACCTCGCCCGTCAGCCGCTCCACCCGCGCCGCGTTGCGGCCGATGCCCAGCGGGTAGCGGTATCCCACGCTGCCGTTCTCGGCGCGCAGCACCTGGGTGTAGGTGAGCTCCAGCTTCTTGGTGCCCCGCGCGGGGATGGGAAAGATGCGCGCCTGGAACAGGTTCTGGCCCGCGTACTCCAGCAGCCCGGGGTCGCGCACGCGGCGGACGATGTCCTCGTAGATGCGCCGGGCCTCGTCGCGCGGCCGCACCTCGCCCTCCAGCCGCCGGTTGCCGTCCCAAATGGCGAACTCGGTGACGGAGGCGTCCTCGGGGAGCGGAAAGAAGTACGTGCCCTCCATCACCTGGTCGTGCTCGTTCCGGAACACCTGCGTGACGTGGGTCGTTGCCACCTGTCCCTGGATGGTGGTCTGGAAGGAGACCGATTCCACCGGGATGCTGGGAAAGCGCTCCGGCTGGGGCCTCGGACGACGGCAGTCGGGGCAGGGCCCGGGAACGATGATCCCCTGCGCCGCGCCGGGCGTGGCCGCGCCCAGCAGCACCAGGGCGATCAGGAGGGATGGAATGCGCATGGGGTCCTCGGACGGACGAGTGATGGACAGCGGTGGGCACTCCGTTGTACTCGCGCGCCCCCGGTCGGGGTTCCCTTGCGCCCGTGCGTGAGGCGGCGGTACGAAAACGCAGCACCCGGCGATGCGGAATGCATCGCCGGGTGCCAGTGCGCCGACCGCCCTTCCCTGCGAGCCCTCGCCGGGGTCGGGCGGCCGTCCTTCTGGATGTCACGGTTCACGGCTGCCATGGCAAGCCGCAGCCATTCCGCGCCTTTACAGCGGGCAGCAGTTCGTCAGGCAGTTTTCGTAGATGCACGTGTACGTGCCATCCGTGTTGCAGGTAAGCACCCGCCACCTGCCCCCTTCCAACTCATGTTGCGAACTGACGGGCGAGGTGAACAGGCTGGCTCCCAGCAGTACGGCTGCAACCTTGAGCAGGCGAGATTTCGACATGATACGCTCCGGCGTTGCGGGGTTTGATGGTGCGGCGAGGGCTTACTTCAGAGGCACGGGGCCAACCTGCTTCAACAGGTCGCTCCCCTTGAGCGCGAAATGGACGGAGTCGACCGTCGTGTCGGGCCGGAGATACGCAACCGTCAGGACGGCGGTGTTCCTGAATCCAAAGCTGTCCCGTGTGGTCGCGACAACGGGAAGCCTTATCCGTTCCTGGCGCACGAACGGGCAAACAGCCGCGGTGTCGGACGCAGGGGTGACCAGGACCGCGTCCGCTCCTGGATGAAGGTGCGAGGGCAGCCGCCGCAGCATGTAGCCCAGGTCCCGGCAGCTGAGACACTGCCGCGCATTGACCAGTACCGCCACCGCGGGTGCCCTGACAGGTGCGGCGGCCCCGCATGCACCGACGACGGCGCCGCCGCGCAGCGCCCCCGAAAATCCGGCGGCGCTTTCCATGGCTTCTTCCCGCTGGACGGCCAGGCTCGGCGGTCCCGCCCCGGCTTCATCGGCGCACCCGGCGAGGGCTCCAGCAAGTGCAAGCCATGCCGGGATGCACCTCATTGCCGGGGGCGCAGCTGGAAGAATCCGAGCTCTACCTGGTCCTGCCCGGGAGTGAGGATGCCGATGGCTCCGCCGTTTCCCGCACCGATGATGGGCGGCGCGCCGCTGGCCGCGAGCCACTGGCCATCTCTTCCGCGTACCAGGAGCAGCATCGGATCTCCATCATTCAGGACGCCCTGTACATACGGCAGGAACAAGGCACCGCCCGCGGAGCTGATGGTGCTTCCCGAATGGAAGCTCCGGCTCCACGCCATGAGCCCCTGAATGCCGTCGGGCAGCGACTTCGCCGGAGGCGCGGGGGGAACGTACCCCGGAAAGGCGAGCCGGGTGCGCCCCTCACGCCCGGTCGGCAGGTGCACGCTCCACAAGGTGTCGGAGAGCGTCGTGGAGACGTACGCGGTGTCGCTCGACACCGTTACGAAGAAGCTCCGGACGTTGCCCCACAGCTCCAGGTCGTCCTGGCCGGTGGGGTTCACCTTGCCGATCCGCAGGAACTGGCGGCGGATCGTACCCGAGGAGTCCATTTCCACCAGCACGCGGTCGTCGGTGGCACGCCTGACCGCGAGAAGGTACGTCGAAGCGGTGAGCGGCTCGAAGCCCATGATGACGCCTGCTCCGCCCAGGCGGGTGGAGCCGCGGAGCGTTCCGGCCGAGTCGAACACCTGGATCCGGGGATTCTGGGCATCGGCGACGTAGATCAACCCGCCAGGGCCGAACCGCGGGTACCGGGGGGCGGTGAACTCGCCTGGGCCGCCGCCCTTCCGCCCGATGACGCGGAGCAGGCGGCCGTCCGGCGCGAACAGCTTTACGTTCCCTTCCGACACGTCGCCGATCAGGATGCGCCCGCCGCTGTCCTGGTCGATCCCGGAGATCCGTACGATGGGCGCCGAGTCGGGCTGCTCCAGCCGGACGGAGCCGCTCCTGGCGAACAACGCCGAAAACTCGGCGGGCCGCGCCTGTGCGACGACACCGGCACCGCTCTCCGGACGGCTCTCGGAGCATGCCGCGCCCCAGGCAAGGAAAACGGTGGCCGCAAGGACGCGCGGGGAAAAACACTTCATGGGGAACGCGGAGGGCGGCGGGAAACATCTGGCTTCCGAATGCTAACCCCCCGCCGCTCCGGGCCGCAAGTGGTGCCGCAAGTGGTAGCGTCACGGGCCTGACCAGACCGGGGACAGGCGCCGGGGGATTGGAAGCGACTGTCGGCAACAGGAAAGCCCCCTCGCCGGTGGACGAGGGGGCTTTCGGTGCGAGGCGAGGCGCGATCAGGCGCTGGCGTGCACCAGGCCCACCAGCTCTTCCGCCACGTGCACGCCGGCGACGTCGGCCACGGCGGTGCTGTCGGGGAGCCCCGGGCCGCCGATGACGATCTCCGTTTCCGGCGGCGCCATGTCGCGAAGCTCGCGCACCAGGCGCCGGAACTCGGCGGTGCCCATCTGGTTGACCACCGAGGTGCACAGCAGCGCCGGGCGGCGGCTCTGCACCACGCGCTGAAGTTCGTCCATCGGCAGGTCAACGCCCAGGTACAGCACCCGCCACCCGCGCGTCGCCAGGTTGATGCAGATGCCCATCAGCCCGAACTCGTGCCGCTCGCCCGCCAGCCCCACGCACACCGCCTCGGGGCCGCGCGCGGTGCCGGTGTCCAGGTCCTCCATGATCCCCGCCAGCTTCTCGCGGATGAGGGCGCTGGCGAAGTGCTCCTCGGCCACGCCGATCTCCGCGCACCCCCACAGGTCGCCCACCTCGCGCACCAGCGGCAGCAGCACCTCCTCCACCCGGCGCACCGGCGGCAGGTTGGAGATGGCGTCGTACGCCTCGAGCGCGCCGCGGCGGTCGAACGTCAGCAGCGCCTCGAGCATGCGGGCGCGCGCCTCGCGCACGGAGGGCCCGGTGCCATCCGCGGGGAGCGGCTCGGAGCCGCGGCGCACGCGCGTGATGGCCTCGCCAATCGTCAGCCCCTCGTCTACCAGGGCCTTGATCCGCGACAGCATGGCCACGTCTTCGTCCGTGTACAAGCGGTAGCCGGAGCCGGTGCGGTCGGGCGCCACCAGCCCGTACCGGCGCTCCCAGGCCCGCAGCGTGGCCGGGTTGATGCCCGTCAGGTGGGCGACTCGCTTGATGCGATAGGTCATACGACGTCCCTCGATCGAAAAGCCGGGTGCTGCCGCGCGAGGCGGGCGGCGGCACGCAGGGCGCGGGCCACTCTAGAACCACGTCCGAACCACCGATTACCATCATCGGCAGGACTTCTGCACAGATTGGAATCTCGTTGGACAGGGCTTGCCTGGCAAGGCGTGCAAATCGCGAATTCCTTCGATGCCAGCCGTGTGGCTCGATTCGCGTATGACCATGCGGCGCGGGTGCTTGCCTTGCGTCGCCGAAGGCCGGGGCCTTGCACTATTTTGGTGTAAGATCGGACCGGATTCTACGTGTTAAGGCCCGTCAGGAGCGGCAGGGTTGATGCCTGCGGATACTTCGTCCGATACCGAGGGAGCGATGGAGAACCGGTTCGAGTTCGATGGGGCCGAAGTGCGGGCGCTGCTCGATGAATCGCACGGGGCCCGGGGGCGACTGATGACCGAGGCGCAACGGCTGATCGCGGCCGGCATAGACCTGGCCGCCGACCCCGGCCAGTGGGACGGCGAGGTGAACCACCCGGGCACCGGCGCGCCTCCCGGGCTGTGGCTGATGAACGACCGCGGCGTGTACCTGCGCAGCAACGCCAGGAAGCGCGAGGCCGGCAGCGTGGCGTACGCGGCCGGCTTTCGGTCCGGCGTGCAGGTGGGCGACGAGCCGATGTGCGAGTTCCTGGACGGCGCCCAGCTGGGGCCCGTGCAGGCCGGCGACACGCTGGTCGTGACCGTTACCGAGCAGAAGCTGCGGCTTTCGCTGCGCCGCCCCGGGTAGCGCCGGCGGTCAGCGGGCCAGCGCGGGGGTGCCCTGCTGCTGCTTGTGAAGGGCGATGGTCGCCATCAGCGCGCGGTACGACATGCCCGTGAACACCACCCACAGCACGATCCGCCCGATGAAGAAGGAGCCTCCGAAGAGCTCCAGCACCTGCATGAGGACCGTGAGGGCAGAGAACGCCAGCAGCAGCCCCGCGGCCACGCGGCTGTGCATCTCCTTCAGCGCGAACGCCAGCGCGCCCACGATCACCCCATCCGCGTACCAGTACTGCCCCACCACGTCCCGGAGCACGTAGCCGAACACCAGGGTGAAGCCCGCCACCCAGAAGAACCGCGTCGCCGCCACGTTGATGGCCTCGATGGCGTCCTGGTCGGCGGCCGCCCGCGCCTGCGTGGCGTACGCGGGCCCGGCCAGCGCCGCGGCGTTGGCGGTGGAGGGCGCGGCGAAGTACGCGAACGGGTTCGCGGACGACTTCACGGACTCGCGATGCGTCAGGTGCTCACCATCGGGAAGCGCCACCCACTGCACGACGGGGTTCAGGATCCCGCAATGCGGGCACGAT
The DNA here is from genome assembly GCF_036388275.1 of Longimicrobium sp. Lineage (NCBI taxonomy): Bacteria > Pseudomonadati > Gemmatimonadota > Longimicrobiia > Longimicrobiales > Longimicrobiaceae > Longimicrobium > Longimicrobium sp. The sequence goes on along the minus strand of NZ_DASVSF010000024.1, from coordinate 2,253 downwards.
CTGGCGCTGGCGGCGGCCGGCTGGCCGCAGTCACGGCAGGACTTCATGGGGAGGAGATTGGTGGTGTGCGGAGGGGAATTGGGTAAACAAAATGCTTTATTTTCCGCATCGGCGCAAGGGTCAGCGCCGCCCCAGCCCCGCCGCCTTCCACACCCACCAGATGAGCACCAGCTGCAGCGGAAGGCGCAGCAGGAGCAGCATCACGCCCAACAGGGGGTCGCCCGAGGCCCGCGCGTCGGCGTACATCTGCAGGTTGGCGGGCCACACCGCCACCAGCAGCAGCACCAGCCCCCATCCCGCCGCGCGGCGCAGCCGGGGCATGCACAGCCCCACGCCGCCCGCCACCTGACAGACGCCGCTCACCATCACCAGCTCGCGCGGCCACGGCAGGTACGGCGGCATCACGCGGACGTACATGTCGGTGATGGCAAAGTGAAGCACGCCGGCCACGACGAAGATCGCCGCCAGCACCATCCGCGACGCGCCAGCGGAAACCCCGATTTGCATCCGTTCCCGTTGTCGCAGCGTCCGCTGATCAGGGCCGCGTGCATGCGCAGGAGCCGGGCCGCTGGCATGCTCGGTGCGCGCCCGCCGCGCCCGACATCCATCGAACGGAGAGGGCGAGCGATGCTGGGACGAGCGAAGGGCGGGGACGATGCGGCGGCCGTGGAGGCGGTGCGCCGGGCGGCGGTTCCGCTGAACGGCGGCGAGGGCGACTGGGACGCGCTCCTGGAGCTGGTGGGCGATGCGCGCTTCGTGCTGCTGGGCGAGGCCACGCACGGCACCCACGAGTTCTACCGCGCCCGCGCGGAGATCACAAAGCGGCTGGTCCGCGAGAAGGGGTTCACCGCCGTGGCGGTGGAGGCCGACTGGCCCGACGCCTACCGGGTGAACCGCTACGTGCGCGGCGCAGGCAGCGACGCCACCCCCGACGAGGCGCTGGGCGGATTCCAGCGCTTTCCCCAGTGGATGTGGCGCAACGACGACGTGGTGGAGCTCGTCGCCTGGCTGCGGGAGCACAACCAGTCGCTGCCGGCGGATGCCACGCGTGTCGGCTTCTACGGGCTGGACCTGTACTCCATGTTCGCCTCCATTGAGGCCGTCATCGGCTACCTGGACGAGGTAGACCCCGAGGGAGCCCGGCGCGCGCGCCAGCGCTACGGGTGCTTCCATCGCGCGGGCGGTGGCGATCCGCAGTCGTACGGGTACGCGGCGCAGCTGGGCATCACCCCGGCGTGCGAGGAGCAGGCGGTGCGCCAGCTTCACGAGCTTCGCGAGCGGGCGTCCGAGATGGCCGGGGAGGAGGGCGGCCTGGCGGGGGATGAGCACTTCTACGCAGAGCAGAACGCGCGGCTGGTGAAGAACGCCGAGGAGTACTACCGCAGCATGTTCGCCGCGCGCGTGTCGAGCTGGAACCTGCGCGACTGCCACATGGCCGACTCGCTGGACGCGCTCTGCGGCCACTTCGAATCGAAGGGCATCCCGCCGAAGGTGGTCGTCTGGGAGCATAACTCCCACCTGGGCGACGCGCGCGCGACGGAAATGGGGCGCGACGGCGAGTGGAACGTGGGCCAGCTGGTACGCGAGCGGCACGGCGACGAGGCACGGCTGATCGGCTTCAGCACGTACTCGGGCACGGTGACCGCCGCCAGCGAGTGGGACGCGCCGGCGGAGCGGAAGCGGGTGCGGCCGGGGATGGAGGGCAGCTACGAGCGCCTGTTCCACCAGGTGGGCACCCCCAACTTCTTCCTCCCCCTGCGCGGCGGCGGCCCCGCGGCCGACGCCCTGCGCACCTCGCGGCTGGAGCGCGCCATCGGCGTGATCTACGCTCCCGAGACGGAGCGCTGGAGCCACTACTTTCACGCCGAGGTCGCGGACCAGTTCGACGCGGTGATCCACTACGACGAAACCAGCGCCCTGCGGCCGCTGGAGCCCACGCCCGGCTGGGAATCCGCCGAGCCGCCGGAGACGTTCCCATCCGGCCTGTGAGGAAGCGGGGCCCGGGATGCGAGGCGTGGACGAGCACAATGCCACGACCGCGCATCTTGCGTCACCCGGATACATCTTGCGTCGCCCGGATACACTGCGGGATCGATGGGACAGGCAGGCCGGGTGCTCGGGCCGGCGCCCCCCATCCCCAACCCTTCCCCCGCAAACTGCGCGGGGGAAGGGAGCCAGTCGAGTGCACCGGGCCAGCCGGAGCGCAATCGAATTCTCCTCTCCCCCATGGGGTTTATGGGGGAGAGGCCGGGA
>NZ_DASVSF010000023.1 GCF_036388275.1 Longimicrobium sp. | reverse complement strand
CGGGCGCAGCAGCTCCCACTGCGAATCGGTCAAGTCTGTCGGATATCTGAGGCTAGTCATGCCAGCCGCATACACCGTCTACTTGTGCATGTTCGCACTTTGTTCGGTTATCTCAACACCCTCTCAGGATGACAGGCTATGGCGTTGAAGGGAGTTATGGCGACGCCTCACACTGGCTCCCTTCCCCGCGCAGTTTGCGGGGGAAGGGCTGGGGATGGGGGGCGGCCGCGGCATGCGCCGGAATCGGTCGAAACGCCCCGAGCCCATCATCGCCCGACCGCCGCCCCTTACTTCTCCACGACGACGCCCTTCCAGAACGCCACGTGGCCGGCGATGTTCTTCGCCGCGTCCTTGGGCTCCGGATAGTACCACGCGGCGTCCACGTTCTCCTGCCCGTCCACCACCACGCTGTAGTAGCTGGCCGTGCCCTTCCACCCGCAGACCGTGTGGGTTTCACTGGGCTGCAGGTGCTCTCGTCGTACCGTGCCGGGCGGAAAGTACACGTTGCCCTCCACCACCTCGTACGCGTCGCTCTCCGCGATCACCACGCCGTTCCAGGTTGCCCTCGCCATCGATCACCTCCTCTGAATTCAGCGCGCCAGGATGTCGGCCGCGCGGTCCGTTGCGGCGTCCAACGCGTTAAAGGGGAGCAGCTTGCCCGTGGCCGTCTCGTAGACGAACGCGCGCTGGCGCATGCGGTCTTCCGTCACCTGCTGGCCCTGCGGCGGCTCCAGCGCATACACCAGGATGCGGCCGGGCCCGATGGCCTGGTGCTCCAGCAGCCGCATCGGCGGCCGGATCACCGGGCGAAGGTTGCGGCCCTCCAGGTCCGTCACGTACAGCGAGCGCGGGTCGCGGTCGTCCAGCTGCCCGTTGCCGTTGCCGTCCTCCATCGCCACCTGGTACGAAATCCAATTCTGCGATGCGCTGGCTGAGGGATCGCGGGGACGCGGATACCGTACCTCGCCGATGTAAGCGGGCCTGTCCAGCAGCAGGCGGGCACCCTGGTCGTCCAGGAAAACTACGTTCACCGGCGGCGAGTGCTCCTTGTCGCCCCGGTAGCGGCCCTGGTATCCCTGGCCGTTCCCCACCATCGCGATCATGGCCGTGCTGCCGCGGATGGAGTCGGGCATCCCCAGGCGCACCGCACGCGCCTCCTCCCGCGGCTGTCCGCTCTCCCTCGCCACTCGCACGGCGGCCTCGTCCGCGCCCATCGTGCGGATCCACCCCGTGACGGCGACCACGGCGAACACCACCAGGAACCCGAGCAGCAGCACGCCGATGGCCAGCCAGATGGCTCGCAGGGCGCGGTCGACGGAAAGCTTCATCGCGGAGCGGGGACCGGGGACAGGGGAGGAGGCACAGCACGCAAAGTGAAGCGAGGCGGGAGTCCCGGCAAGGAACCCCGCCCCGCTCGTCGCATCGCCACCGCGCGTCTATCGTGACGGCGACGGCCGGAAGCGCTCCAGGAAGCGGGTGGCGTGCACCAGGTCGTAGTCCGGGTGCTCGTCTACGTACCGGCGCAGCAGCGGGCCGTGGCCGGTGCCCATGATCACCAGCACGCGCTCGCCGGGACGCGCCACGCGGGTCACGTTGGCGAAGATCTTCAGGTTGCGCGAGTACCAGTCCGCCACCATCTCCGCGCCGACGAACGACGTGTCGTTGCCGATGGGGACGAAGTGCAGGTACAGCGACTCGAGGCTGTCGGTGGCGGGGCTGTTCTCTTGCCGCAGCACCTCGCCGAGTGGCGCGTTCGCGATGGCGGCGCTCTTGTCGGCCACCAGCTGCTGGATCATTCCGCCGATGCGCTGGGCGGCGTCGGCCTGCCCGTTCTGCGCGGCCCAGCCCAGCACGGCGCCCACGTTCAGGTCCTGCTTGTGGTCCACCGCGTACACCCGCGGGTGCCCCAGCATGTGCGCCAGGCGAAAGCCGATCTGATCGATTTCGTTGCGTCCCAGCGCGATCTCTCCCCGCCGATACGCCCGGTAGCGCGCGTTGATGGCCGAGTCGCTCGCCACCGGCACCTCCACGGCGATGCGCGTGGGCCGGAACTCGGCGAGGGCCGCGGCCAGGGCGGCGATCTCCGCTTGGCGCCGCTCGGCCAGCACGTCGTCTACCTGCGTGTTGCTGTAGTCCTGCCCGGGATTGTCCCAGTGCGGCGTGCCCAGGACCATCACTTGGGCGCGCGGCGCGGTCTGCGCGGACACGCCGGTGGCCAGCGCGAGCGCGGCCAGCAGGGCGGGGAAGATGCGGATGCGTGCGGCGGCCTTGGGCGGCATGGGATCAACGTCTCCGTGGACGGGTTTTCTGGATGATGGAGATCGAGCGGACGAGGCGAGTACGGCCGGCGGGCGGGGATGGTTTCCGCCATCCGCCAGGTCGATCGACCCATGGGAAACTCGCGGCCGGCGCGATCCGTACGGAGACCACGTGGAGCCCCGGACGGGAGCCGCCACGAAGGGAGGAACCTTCGCCGTGCCGCTCGGTATGACCCGTCGGCCCCGGATGGAGCCCCGCGAAAGATGCACGGCGGGGCCGTTGACGGGCCGGGCGGGGCGCTCTACCTTGTGCGCCCCAACAGTCACAAACCCCAAGCTTCTGGCGTTTTCAAGCATGACTCGCTTGCACCCGCACGGCGTTACGGACCTGCCCGGATTCATTCGGGTACGGCTTCGCGTGCCCGTGGCGGCGGCATGCGGGCCGGGGGGCGGCACGCGAAGCGCGTAGGCAATCCGCCACGCGCAGAAGCAGCCGCCGCCCGGACGCTCTCTCAGCGCCGGGCGGCTTCGTTTCGGCCTGCGGCAGACCTTTTGCAAGTCTGAACCGATCCGCGCTCGCGCGGACGGCGGACCTTTCAGGAAGAGCACGTGAAGAACGACGACATGGCTACGACGCAGCGAAAGGCAACTCGCAAGCGCAAGCGGCAGGCACCCAGCCTGGACGCGGGCTTCGCCGTCGCCGCCGAGGACCAGAGCAGCCTGGACCAGTACCTGAAGGAGGTCAGCACCCACTCGCTGCTGACCCCCCCGCAGGAGATCGAGCTTGGCAAGCGCGCGCAGGCGGGCGACGAGATCGCGGTCGCCGAGCTGGTGCGCGCCAACCTGCGCTTCGTCATTTCGGTCGCCAAGAAGTACCAGAACCGCGGCGTCTCCCTGGCCGACCTGATCCAGGAGGGCAACGTGGGGCTGGTGACGGCCGCGCGGAAGTTCGATCCGGACCAGGGGGTGAAGTTCATCTCCTACGCCGTGTGGTGGATCCGCCAGGCCATCCTGTCGGCGCTGGCCAACCAGGGGCGCAGCGTGCGCGTGCCCCTGAACCGCGCCAGCGACCTGGCCAAGATCTTCCGCGAGCGCGAGCGGCTGAAGCAGGAGCTTCGGCGCGATCCCACGCCGCAGGAGCTGGCCGAGGCCACCAGCCTGTCGGTGGACATCGTCGAGAGCCTGCAGACGCTGAACGCGGCCGAGATCCGCCTGGACGCCCCCATCGGCGACAGCGACGACAGCCAGCTGATGGACCGCTTCGTGGCCGACTCGGCCATCGAAACGGAGGACGAGGTGGAGGAGCGCCTGCTGTCCGAGCGCATCGACAAGGCGCTGGGCACGCTGCAGCCGCGCGACGCCAAGGTGCTGAAGCTGTACTTTGGCCTGGAGGGCGGGCGCGAGCACACCCTCGAGGAGATCGGCGACATCCTGGGCGTTACGCGCGAGCGCATTCGCCAGCTGCGCGACCGCGCGCTCAAGCGGCTGCGCGAGGGCGAGATGGGCGATGCGCTGGCTTCGTTCGCGGCCTGATGCGCGGCCATCCGCTCCCGGTCCGGTCATTCACGGCACCTCTCCATCCGGAGGGGTGCCGTCGTCTTTTCACCCGAAGCCGTCACCATGCGGACGGCGCTTTCCCTATGAAGGCTTCATGCTGACGGGCACGGTTCGCAGGGCGCAGGGCGGGTTGTACGAGGTAGAAACCCCGGACGGGGTGATCGAGGCGGTGCTGCGCGGCCGGTTGAAGCGCGAGCAGCGCACCGGCGAAAAGGTGGTCGTGGGCGACCGCGTCGACGTACAGCGCGAGGGCACGGGCGAGGAGGAGGAGGCCTGGACCATCGAGAACGTGCACGAGCGCACCACCGTGCTGGCCCGCAAGGCACCGGGCAAGGCGCCGCGCGCCAAGGCCATCGTGGCGAACGTGGACCAGGTGCTGGTGGTGTTCGCCGCCGCGAAGCCAGACCCGCACCTGCGCATGCTGGACCGCTTCCTGGTGATCGCCGAGTCCAGCGATATCGCCCCGCTGATCATCGTCAACAAGGTGGACCTGACGGGCATCGACGCGGCCCGGGCGATCTTCGCCCACTACGAGCGCGCCGGCTACACGGTGATGTACACGGCGGCCAAGGCGGGGCTGGGGGTGGCGGAGATGGGTGAGGCGCTGTGCGGGCGTCTGTCCGCGCTCACCGGACCGTCGGGCGTGGGCAAGAGCAGCCTGTTGAACGCGGTGCAGCCAGGGCTGGGGCTTCGCGTGGCGGCCATCAGCGAGGCGGTGAACAAGGGGCGCCACACCACGGTGACGGCGCAGCTGATTCCGCTGGAGTGCGGCGGCTGGGTGGCCGACACGCCGGGGCTGCGCGAGCTGGGGCTGTGGGAGATCGACCGCGACCAGCTCCACTTCTACTTCCCGGAGTTCGAGAACCTGCTGGACGACTGCCGCTATCCCGGCTGCACGCACACGCACGAGCCCGGCTGCGCCGTGCGCGCCGCCGTGGACGCGGGACAGATCCATCCCGGACGCTACGACAGCTACCGCCGGATGTACGCGGGCGAGCAGGAAGAGGGCGGCTGGGACGGGTGAACTGCGGTAACTACGGTAACTGCGGTCACTACGGTAACAACGGGACCTACATGATGAACCTTCGCGCGGCGTGCTCGTGGGAGGGTTCTGTCACGTCCGTTCCCGTAGTTACCGTTGTGACCGTCCTTACCTTTGTTACCATGGCTGCCTCCCCCATGTGACCTCCGCGCGCGAGACTCGTCTACTCCGCAAGCGCCGGGAAATCACCGGCAGATACACCAAGAGAGACGAGCAGACACATGTTCAAGCACGCGAAGGGGATCCTTCCCCTGCTCGCCGCGCTGGCCCTCGCCGCGTGCGATGGCGGTACGGGGAGCGACCAGGCCCAGCTTTCCATCCGCCTGATCGACGCGCCCGGCGACCTGGCGCAGGCGTGGGTCAAGATCGACCGCATCTACCTGCAGGGCTCGGCGGCCGACAGCACCGGCGGCCGCACCGACGTGCTGACGGCGCCCACCGGCTGGGTGGACCTGCTGACGCTCTCCGGCGGGCGCACCGCCGAGCTGGTGAACGGGGCCGTCGTCCCCGCCGGCCGCTACTCGGAGCTTCGCTTCGTCGTCTGCGAGGCGTACGTGGTCACCAAAACGGGCACCGTGTACGCCACGAAGGACGCCGAGCTGCCCGCCGGCGTCACCGCCACCGGCCAGTTGCAGGTGCCGTCGGGCTGCTCCAGCGGCATCAAGGTGAAGTTCCCCGGCGGCGACGACGCGGTGGTGCTGGAAAGCGAGTCCGCCATCATGACGGTGGACTTCGACGTCACGCAGAGCTTCGGGCACCAGGCCGGCAACTCGGGACACTGGGTGATGCACCCGGTGCTGCGCGCCACCGGCGTGGGCTTCGCGGGCGGCATCGCCGGCGCCGTATCGCTGGCCCAAGGCGTAACGCTGCCCACGTGCGGCGGCTCGGCGGTGACGGTGCAGGCGTTCACCCCCCGCGCCATCGCCGGCGCCGACTCGCTGAACGCCACCGTGGGCACGGACGCGCGCTACCGCATCACCGCGGCGCCCGGCACGTACACCATGACCTACGTGCCCGTGGTGGCCTACACCAACGGCGATTCGCTGACGGTGACCGCCACGCCGAGCGCGCCCACGGTGACGGTGGCCTCCGGCGGCACGGCCACGGCGGACTACAGCATCACCGCGGCCACCTGCAAGGCCAAGCCCGCGGGCTGATCTCCCCGCTCGCGGACGGTAGAACGCCAGGATCGGCGCGGCCCCCAGGGCCGCGCCGATCGTCGTTTCAGGAGCTGGCGCGGCGGTGCGCGCCCAAGGCGACATCGCGTCGAAGGGAACGGATTGTTCGCGCGCGCCGGTTGAGTTACCTTGGGCGAACTCGCCACAGCAGCGTCCATCCGCGGCCCCCGTTCGGCTGCGCTCCCGCTGCACCGCCGCCCGCCCTTCCCCGCGCCCATGGATCTTCGGGACGCCATCATCCGCGTGTACGAAAGCACCGACATGGCCTCCGCAGTGCGCGCGGCCGCGGCGGCGCTGCCGGACGACGTTTCGGCGTGCGCGGTGTGGGTGGACGGGTCCGGAAGCCGCCGGGCCGCCGTTCCCGAGGGCGTGAGCCTGTCCGCCGAGCTGGCGCGCGCCGCTCGCGAGGCGCCCTCTCCCGTGGTGCATCCGCTCTCCCCCGCCTTTCCCGAAGACGCCGCCGACCATCCCGGCGACTCCGCGCTCGTCCTGCCGCTGTCGGAAGACGGCTCCGGCCCGGGACCGGCGGGCGCCGTGCTGCTGATCGCCCCGCCCCGCGCGTTCCCGGCGGACGGTGCGGCGTGGCAGCCACTGGCGGCGGCCCTGGGGCAGGTGGCGGCCCGGACGGCGCGGGCCGCGGCGCTGGAGGAGGAGCGCGAGACGTACCGGCGGCGGGCGGAGGAAAGCGAGGCGCTGCACGTGCTGGGGCTGGCGGCCAACCGCACGCTGGACCCGGACGAGGTGCTGAACATGGTGGCGCGCTTCACCCGCACGCTGCTGGGCGCGCACTACGTGACGGTGAGCGCCAAGCAGGGCGGGCGCATCCGCACCCTGGCGGCGGCGGGGCTGCGCGCGCCCGAGGGAACGGGCGACGACCCGTTCGCGGCGCGGGTGACCGACGCGGGCAAGCCGCTGACGCTGCGGGCCGGCGAAGGCGGCCCCGCGCCCGAGCCCTTTCACGCCGCCGAGGGGATGCGCATGGCCCTGGGGGTGCCCCTGGCGCTGTTCGGCGAAACGTTCGGCGCGCTGGTGATCGGGTACCGCCGCGCCTACGAGATCACCTCGCGCGACACCCGCCTGGCGCTCACGCTGGCGGGCCACGCGGCGGTAGCCATCAGCAACGCGCGGCTTCACGAGGCGCTGGCGGGGCGCTCGGAAGAGCTGGAGCGGGCCAACGAGGAGCTGCAGTGGAGCGCCGCCGCCAAGGACCGCTTCTTTGCCTCGGTCAGCCACGAGCTGCGCACGCCGCTGAACGCCATCCTCGGCTACAACGCGCTGCTGCTGGACGGGGTGGTGGGCCAGGTGCCGCCCGAGTCGCAGGCGTTCCTTCAGCGCGCGCAGCGGGCCACGAACAACCTGCTGTTCCTGGTGAACGACGTGCTGGACCTTTCCAAGATGGAGGCGGGCAAGCTGGAACTGGTCATTCAGCCCGTGTCGCTGTACGAGGTGGTGGACGAGGCCATGTCCACGGTGGAGCCGCAGGCCCGGGAAAAGGGGCTGGTGGTCGCCGTGACCCCCGCGGTTCCGCTTCCCCCCGTTTCCGCCGACGCCGACCGGGTGCGCCAGATCCTGGTGAACCTGCTTTCCAACGCCATCAAGTTCACGGACCGGGGCACGGTCAGCGTTTCCATCGCGCGGGTGGACGAGGCGGGCGAGGGCGAGCCCCGGCGGTGGGCGGAGCTGCGCGTGAGCGACACGGGCCCGGGGATCGCGCCCGAGGACCGCGAGCGCATCTTCCACGAGTTCGAGCAGGTGTCGGGCGCCGGCGCGCGGGGCGGCACGGGGCTGGGGCTGCCCATCTCGCGCAAGCTGGCGCGGCTGCTGGGCGGCGAGCTGCGGGTAGAAAGCCAGCCCGGGCGCGGCTCCACGTTCATCCTGCGGCTTCCGGCTGATGGTTGACGTAACGGTGACCCGCCGGGCCGCGGGAACCCACGATGCACACGGGCTGTCGGAGCGGGCGGCACAGGAAGAGGGGCTGGGCCGCTGGGACGCCGCGGCGCGCCTGTACGCGCTGACCTTCCGCGCGTCGGTGATGGACCGCGATCTGGGCGCGGCGGCGGATGCCCTGCGGGGCCAGGCCCGCGTGCGCAACCATCAGCGCCGCCACGAAGAGGCCGAAGAGCTGGCGCTGCTCAGCCTGGAGATCGCCGAGCGCAACGGACTTCCCCAGGCCGCCGCCCGTGCGGTCAACGTGCTCGGTGTGATCCGCTACTCCACGGGCGACTGGGCGGGCGCCCGGCCGCTGTACGCGCAGGCGCTGGACCTGGCGCTGGACCTGGGCGACGACGACCTGGCGGGGCTCGCGTGCCAGAACGCGGGGGTGATCGCCCATCTTCGCGGCGAGCTGTACGACGCGCGGACGCTGTACCTGGAAAGCATCGGCTCGTTCGTGCGCTCCGGCAACAGCGTCAACTGCATGAATGCCTACCACAACCTGGGCATCGTCAGCGTGTACCTGGGCGAGTGGCTGGAGGCGGAGGTGTTCTTCAGCCGGGGGATCGAGATCGGCGAACGGACGTCCAACGCCCCGGGGCTGGCGCGGCTGTACATGAACCGCTCGCACCCGCTGATCCAGGTGGACGAGCTTTCCCGCGCCATCGCGACGGTGGCTCGCGCGGAGGAAGAAGCCACGACGGTGGAGGACCGCGCCACGCTGGCCGACGTGGAGCGGTTCCGGGGCATGCTGGCCCGGATGGAGGGCCGTGTGGCTGACGCGGAGCTGCGCCTGGCCAGGGCGCTCGCGATGGCTGAGGGCGAGGGGACCGGCTTCGTTCGCGGCGGGATCTTCTGGGAGTTCGCCCGCCTGCGCGTGCACCAGGACCGCCCCGGCGACGCCCGCAGCTTCTACGGCCGGGCGGCGGCAGCCTTTGGCGCGGTCGGCGCGCGGTACTACGAACAGGCGGTGACGGGCGAGCTGGAGGCACTGGCTCGGTGAGCGCAACCGTGTCGGCGAGGGAGAAAAATTTTCTCGCGATGCGCCGGCCCGGCGCTGTTTCGTGACCTCCGGGAGAGTGGCGCCGATGCGGCACGGGGATTGCCTTTCCTCGGGGCCGAAATCAGCCCTGCGGGAACGTTGTAAAGGAGGACCGTATGAGCCGGACGCGTATCATCTCGGCGATCGCACTTGCCATTTCCGTTGCCGCGTGCGGCGATGCCGGCGGGAACCCAGTTGCTCCAGTCGGTCCCAGCTTTGACAGCGGCCCCATCGCTGGGGGAAACCGTACCGGGGCCGATTCTACGACGACAACGACGTCGAGCACCACTACCGAGCCGGACTCTACCGGCTACAGCGGGCCCATCGCGGGCGGCAACTGAAGAGAGACATCGGCTGTCCTTTGCATCGGACGGACGGAGGCCCGCGGGAGCGAATCCCGCGGGCCTCTCTGTTTTTTGCCGGGCTGCATTCGGTTGCAGCCGGACGGCGGTATGCACGAAAGTTGGGCATTGTGCAAAGTTTGCACAATGTTCACACCGTCACCGCGCGGCGGGCGCCAGGTAGCCGCGGGCGACCGCCTCGTCCAGCAAGCGCACGACGGCGGGCCAGAGTTCCGGTGCGCCGTGCCGGATGGGTGCCATGCGGACCATCACCTGGTCGTGCGTCACCCGGTGCTGGCGCCAGCTTCCGCCCTCGCCGGCAAAGTTGAGCAGCAGCGGCTGCAGCCGGTCCAGCGCCACCGCGAACCGCGCGTCGGCCGAGTCGCCGTCCTCGAACTCCTCCCACAATCCCCGCAGCTCGTTCGCCTGCTCCGCCGGCAGCAGCCCGAAGATGCGCTCCGCCGCCATCCGCTCGCGCTCTTCCTTGCCCACGTTGGCGTCTGCGTCGTAGCAGAAGGCGTCTCCCGCGTCGATCTCCACCACGTCGTGCACCAGCACCATCTTCAGCACGCGCAACAGGTCCGTGCCCCCCGGCGCGTGCTCCGCCAGGACGACCGCGCACAGCGCCAGGTGCCACGAGTGCTCGGCACTGTTTTCCTGCCGGGCGCCGTCCAGCACGCGTGTCTGCCGCAGGATGCCCTTCAGCCGGTCCAGCTCCATGATGAACGCGAGCTGCTGGCCCAGCTTCGGATTGAGATCAGCGATCATTTCCCTCCGACGCAAAAGAAACAGCGGGTCTCTTCTTTTTCATTCCCCACCCTCGTCCTGGTCCGCGATCCTCCGCTCGCGCCGGCGTTCGGCGGCGGCGTGAAGGCGGCGATCCTCGTCGGTCTCCAGGATGAGCGGGGGGACGACGGCGGGCTTTCCGTTCAGCTTGTCGAGCGCCACGTACGTCAGGTAGCAGATATTGGTGCACCGGCGCCGGCCCGTTTCGATCTGCTCGGCCTCTACGGTCACCATCACCTCCATGGACGTGCGCCCCACGTGCGTCAGCCGGCCGTGCGCCTCCACGAAGTCGCTGGCGTAGATGGGCTGGCGGAACTCCACGCGGTCCACCGCCACCGTGACGACGGGGGACCGCGCGTGCCGCCGTGCCACCACGCCGCCGCACTTGTCCACCAGGGCCAGGATCTCGCCGCCGAACACGTTTCCGTGGTGGTTCAGCTGGTCCGGCATCATGCTCTCCGAGAGCGTGGACGCGGACTCGCGCGCCGTCTTGCCCGGAAGCGTTTCGTTCTCAGCCATCTTCACTCGCGCCGTTCAAAAGGTTGGCCCGCAAACTATCGGATGCGGCGCGGGACCGCACGGGACCGGCTAGCCGCCTCTGGCTGGGGTTGGGGTTGACGATCCAGGGCCCACGGCTCTGTCGGGCGAATAAATTCGCTGCAACGACCACACGAAGTCCGCCTGCGCGGACTAGCCTGTCCTCGTGTGGGGAGGACCGTGTGGCGCGACCAGGCGTGGGTAGCGGGTTGACGCATGTGGCGACCGTTTCCGGGCCAGCGGCCGCATCGCATGTCCGCACGTGAGGCGTGGCCGCAGCGCTCGCTGCCTAACAATTACGAGGGGGCGGACCGGTTTTCCGGTCCGCCCCTCGTCGAGCACTCCGTCGTCCGGGCCGCTATGGCTGCGACGCGACTACGGGCGCCGCCGACTTCGCGCCGGCCTCCTGGATCGCCGCCGCGCCAGGAACCCGCTCCGCCGACGCCGTGTCCGCGGGTGCTGCCCGGCGCTCAGCCAGGTGCTGGCGCATCTCGGGCGAGCGCGCGGCCAGGTCGCCCATCTCCGATCCCCAGACGCGGCGGTTGAGCACCAGCGTTTCGCCCGCGCGGACCGTCACCGTCCCCAGGTCGATCCACACCGGCTCTCCCTCGGGGCTGGTGACCTCGATGCGCACCGGGTGCTCGCCCGGGGCCAGCGTCATCCGGGCGACGGACACGCGGTCGGGAAGGAGCGACCAGCTGCGGGTGTCGGCGCGCTCCATGTGGTTGCTGGCCAGGTTGCTCAGCCGGCCCAGGATCCATCCCACCGCCTCGCCGCCCTGCTTCTCGCCCTTGGCTTCGACGGCGCGCGTCAGCATGAACTTGCCCGCGCCGCGCACCACCATCCGCATCAGCGCGGCCCGGCGCGCCTGCTCCCAGCGGATGAGCATGGCGGCCGACAGGTCGCCCGTCACCGGCGCGTCCACCGCCTGGTCGCCCACCACCAGCCGCACGGCGGGCGCCGAGCACGACTCCAGGCGGTACACCGGCCACGACAGCTTCATGATGTAGGCGCCGTCCAGCGCGTCGGCCACCTGCTGAAGGGCGTTCTCTTCCCACGCCTCGCCCCACTGCGCCTGGTCGGCCAGGTTGACGGCGGTGTGGATCAGCACGTTGGCCAACGCCTCGGGGTCGCCCTCGGCCAGGCTGTCGGCTTCTTCGGAAAAGATGGGGACGTGGATGTCGGCGTGGCCGCGGTGCGCCACCCATCCGTGCTCCACCAGCACGACGAGCTCGCCCGCCCCGCTGTCCGCCGCGGCGGTGGACAGCCGGTAGCGCGCCGCCGCCGAATCCGCCACCTGCGGCACACCCGTGCGCACCGCCGAGCGGTACAGCCACTCCCCTAGGTCGGGCGGGGCGGCCGCGCCGCCGCACTCGTCGAAGGCGCGCTCGGCCTGGCGGAAGGAGACCAGCGCGTCGTTGTGCGCCCCCGCCCGCCCGAACGACAGGCCGGCAACGTACTGCACCAGCCCCTCGCCCGCGCAGGGGTCCGCCGCGCCCGTGTCGCGCAGCCGGGCGAAGAACGCCCCCGCGCGGCGCGCCTCCACCGCCGCGCCCTCGGCCTGGCCCAGCGCCAGGTGGTTGAGCATGCGGTAGTACGGCACCATGGCCCGCTCCGCCGTGGGCGGCACGTACGCGATGGACGCGTCGTTCACCAGCAGTGCGGCGGCGGTCTGCGAAAGGCTCTGCGTGTAGCGCCGCTCGGCCTCGTCGTCGGCCCAGGCGAGCGCCTGGTTGCTCTCGTCGTACTTCCCGGCCTGGTGAAGGGCCACCGCCAGCTGAAGGTGGCGCACCAGCGGATCGCGCGGGGCGCCGCGCCCATGGAGCATCTCCACCGCGCTGTCGGCCGCGCCCGACATCACGTAGTGCCGCAGCCATGCGTCGCCCTCGCCCAGCGTCTGGCTGGCTAGGGGCGAGCCCTCGGGCAGCGTTTCGGGCGCGGGGCGGGCGGGATAGCGGCTTCCCGGCGCGCATGCTCCCAGGGCCGCCCCAAGGGCGGCGAAGGTGAGCGTGCGGCGGGCGCGGCGTGCCGTGTTCATCTGCCGCGCTCGAGAACGATGATCCGCTGGCGCGCCTCGATCATGGCGCCGGACAGGTGCGCGTACGCCTCGCCATGGGCCCGGATGCGCTCCAGCTCCATCTGGTGGAGGAACAGCTGGTAGCGGATCTGCGCCTCGTACGGCCGCAGCGCCTTGTCGAGCGCGCGGGCGATCTTGAGCGTGGTCTCGGGATTCTCCGGGTCCACCAGGTCGGCGCGGTCGTAGCGGTCCAGGGCCTCTTCGAAGCGGCCGGCCAGCGCCATCTCGTCGCCCTCACGCAGCAGCGCGGCGGCGCGCGCCCGCGCCACGCCCTCGCTGGACGCGTCGGCGCGCGAGGCCACCAGGCGCAGCCCCTGCGGCTCGCGGTAGGCGTAGCTCCGCACCATGCCGTCTTCCAGCGTCACCATCGCCACGGGGGCCACGACGTCGGACGGGTTCACGCCGTCGCGCGCGGCGAGCGTCGTCACCCGCCCGCCGCCGCGCACGTCCCAGGCGGCCAGGGAGCTGCGGGTGGCGGCCAGCACCTGCTCGCGGGTCATCCCCACGGCCAGCTCGCCGCGGGTGATGGCGTCGCAGACGGCGCCCGAGCAGCTGGCCAGCGCGGCTTGGGCGTTCCGGTCGCTTTCCTGGGCGATGCGGTCGCGCTCCGCCTGCCCCTCGGCGCGGGCATCGGCCACCACCTCGTCGGCGCGCGAGGGAACCACCTGGCCGTTGCGGTAGATGGGCCGCACGGGGTCCATCCGGGGGGCGCACGCGGCGGCGCCCAGCAGCAGGAGGACGAAGGGAGAATGCTTGAACATGGGCCTGCCCTTTCGTGCGGGGATCAAAGGCGGAAGCGCGGGCGCTCGACCATCTTCTTGATGCGGTGCTGCCCGGTCCACACCTTTTCATTGGTCTCGATGTCCACCAGCGTGGCGTCTACCTGGTAGTACACCACGCGGCGTCCGCCCTCGCGGTCTTCGATGGACTGCACGTCACCCTGCAGCATGAAGTTGGCGCCGCGCTCGCGGGCCAGCCGGGCGCGGGTGTCGGCGGTGGCGTTCTCCTGCTGGTCTTCACGCTCGGCGCGCACTTCGCCGCGCTCGTCGGCGCTGGCCACCACCTGCACCTGGCCGCTCGACAGGTAGGCGCGCTCCAGGTCGCGCACGAAGGTGCCGACGGCGATGTGCTCCATGCTGGCGTTGCGCACGGTGCCCACGATCACGATGGGGCGGCGGCCGGCGTGGGCCTGCATGTAGCGCACGGCCCAGTCGCCGCCGCGGCTGGCGTCGAAGCTTTCGCGGATCAGCGCGTCGGCCACCAGGCGGCTGTCGGCGTCGTTCCAGCGGCCGCTGAGGTCGATCTGCTGCTCGGGGCTCACGCGGGTCACCTGCGTGGCGCAGCCGCCGAGCGCCATCAGGCCTGCCAGCGCCAGGGCGGCGAGGGGGCGGGCACGGGTCGTCATCATTTGGGGTCTCCGCTCCGGGTTCTGCTCGGGATGCTCATTCTGGGGATGGACGGGAAGGAGTTCCACCCGGCTTCGTGAAGGGCATTCCGCATACCTGCTGCAATCTAAAACGGAAGCGATTGATGCGGAATGATTTAGATCAGGGGGTCGTCCATCCTCCCATCCCCCACTGTCCTCGTTGAGAGACAGCCCAGGTGCGGTGCAGTGGACGGCTTCTACAGCAGTTTCACGCAGAGGACGCAGAGAAGATAGAGAGGACGCAGAGGAAACGGCGGTAGCCCTCCGCGTCCTCTCTTTTCCCTCTGCGACCTCTGCGTGAAACTGCTTTTCAGTAACCGGGAGGAATGCGCCGGTGCCAGTCGGTGCGCCGCTGCAGCTCGCGGCCGATGGCGATCAGCTTGCCTTCGGTCCACGCGCGGCCCGTCAACGCGATGGAGGTGGGAAGGTTCTCGCGCCCGAACCCGTTGGGCATCGCGATCCCCGGAAGCCCCACGAGGTTGGCCGCGCCGCTGATGGGCTGCCCGCCCCAGGTGGCGTCCTTGTACGCGTCGTCGAAGTTGCCCGTGGCCGGGAACGCCACCGTGTTCCACGTGGGATGCACCAGCGCGTCGAACCGCCCCTCCACGAACAGCCGGTCCAGCGCTTCGCCCGCGGGCTTGCGGACGCGCATGGCCCGCAGGTAGTCCTTCGCCAGCACCACCTGCCCGGCGTACCCGCCAGTGCGGTCTTCCGGCGCCGTCAGCTCCTGCACGCGGCCGCTGGATACCAGCTCCTCGAAGATGCTGGCCGCCTCGGCGTCGATGATGATGGAGGCCGCCGCGTTGTACGGGATGTCGGGCAGCTCCACGTCGCGCACCAGCTCGGCGAAGCCCGACAGCACCTCCAGCGATGCGTCGAAGTTGCGGCGCACCTCGGGCTGCGAGCCTTCGGCGTTCCCCTTGAGCACGGCGATGCGCGGGCGCGGCGGAAGCCGGGTGTCCTGCGCCGCGCGAAAGGTGCGGTTCACCGTGCTCTCGTCGCGCGGGTCCAGCCCGGCGATGGCCTGCAGCACCACCCCGCAGTCGTCCGCGGTGCGGCACATCGGCCCGATCTTGTCCATCGTCCACGACAGCGCCATCGCCCCGCGGCGGCTCACGCGCCCATACGTGGGACGCAGCCCCGTCACGCCGGACATGGCGGCGGGAGCGAAGATGGAGCCCCACGTTTCGCTGCCCAGGGCGAACGGCACCAGCGCCGCCGCCACCGCCGCGCCCGGGCCGGTGGACGACCCGCCGCTCCAATAGTCGCGATTCCACGGCGTGCGGCCCGGCCCCGTGAACGAGGCGTTCGCCTGCTCGTACCCGAAGCCGCCGGCCAGCTCCACGCTCGCCAGCTTGGCTACCAGCACGGCGCCCGCCGCCTTGAGCTTTTCCACCACGGCGGCGTCGGGAAGGCGCTGCTCGCGGTACGGCTGCGCGCCCCACGAGGTGGGGTATCCCTCGGCGCCCATCAGGTCCTTGGCGCCGTACGGCATTCCGTGCAGCGGCCCGCGGTAGCGCCCGGCGCGGATCTCGTCGCGGGCCTGGCGCGCCTCGGCCAGCGCGCGCTCGCGGGTGAGCGTCACCAGCGCGCCCAGGTCCGGCCCAAAGCGCTGGAGCCGGTCCATGTACGCCTCGGCCAGCTCCACCGGGTCCAGGCGCCGCGCGCGGATGCCGGCGGCCAGCTCCGCCAGCGGCAGGTACAGCGTTTCGTCGGGGATCATCGCGGCGGCCCTCCCGTCACGCGGTAGACGAACGCGGGCTCGGCGGCGATGGGGAGGGGGTAGCGGCGCAGGCGCTCGGCCGTGTCCAGCCCGCCGGCGATGCTGCGCCCCACCTTGGCCATCTGCTCGTCGTTCATGCGATCGCCGTACTGCACGCGGATGGCGTCGGTCAGCGCGCGGGCCAGTGGCGAGGGCTGCTTCTCGTCGTTGGTGCCCTGCGGCGCGGCGGAGGGGGTGGCGGCCTGGCCCGTGGGTGCCGCGGCGGGCGCGGGCGCCTCGGCGGGCGGCGTGGTGGTGCACGCGGCGAGCGGCGCCAGGATGGGCACGGCCACAGCGGCCACGGCCGCCTTGGCGAAGCCGCGCCGGGTGAGTTCGGTCGGTTCGGTCATCGGTTCGATGAAAGTCGTGGTTAACAAGACCAAGCCGGATGAGGCTGAACCCGGCGCGTGCCGCAGCAGCCGCCCTCTCCCAACCTCTCCCCCACAAACTGCATGGGGGAGAGGCGTCAGCCCGGTGCGGATCCGGCGGTGGCGTGCACGGGCCAGCCTCCAGGGCCCGGCGAAGCGCACGGCACTGGCTCCCTTCCCCCGCGCAGTTTGCGGGGGAAGGGCTGGGGATGGGGGGCGCCGGCCCGAGCACCGGGGCCCGGCCTCCGTGCGCCTGAGCCCCGCCCGCGCCTCCTACAGTCCGTATTCCTTCAGCTTCTGCCAGAGCGTGGTGCGGCCCATCCCCAGCGCGGCGGCGGCCTTGGTGCGGTTGCCGTCGGCCTGCTCCAGCGCCTGCAGGATCGCCTCGCGCTCCGAGTCGGCGTCGGGCGCCTGGTACCGCCGCACCGGCTCCACGTGGCGCGCGTACTCGTGCTTGCGGGCGTCGCCCCCGTTGGTTGCAGGGAAGGCGGACGCGCCCTCGCGCACCTCCTCGGGCAGGTTGTGCGGCATCACGCGGCCGCCCTCGCAGACGATGCACGCGTACTCGATGGCCGCCATCAGCTCGCGGACGTTCCCCGGCCAGTCGTACGCGGCCAGAAGCGCCATCGCATCGTCCGACACGCCCTGCACCCGGCGCGGCGCCTCCACCCGCTCGTTCCACCGCGCCAAGGCGGCGCCGACGAGGGCGGGGATGTCCTCGGGGCGGTCCTTGAGCTCGGGAACGCGGATCTGGAACACCTTCAGGCGAAAGTACAGGTCCTTCCGGAACGACCCGTCCTCCACCATCGCCTCCAGGTCGCGGTGCGTGGCCGCGATCACCCGCACGTCCACCGCCACGCTGCGCGCCGTGCCCACCCTCACCACCTCGCGCTCCTGCAGCACGCGCAGCAGCTTGGCCTGCATCCCGGGCGAAACGTCGCCGATCTCGTCCAGAAACACCGTGCCGCCGTGCGCTTCCTCGAACAGCCCTTTCCGCTCGTTCACCGCGCCCGTGAAGGCGCCGCGCGCGTGGCCGAAGAGCTCCGACTCCAGGATCCCCTCCGCCAGCGCCGAGCAGTTCACGGCCTGGTACGGGCGGTGGCGGCGCGGGCTTTCCTCGTGGATGGCGCGGGCGATCACCTCCTTGCCCGTCCCCGTTGCCCCGCGCAGCAGCACCGTGGATTCGGTGGAGGCCACGCGGGAGATGGCGCGCAGCACCTCCTTCATCCGCGTGCCGGTACTGACGATGCGCGCCGCTCCGTCGCCCAGGACGGGCTCGCGGCGGGCCAGGATGGACTTGATCTTGGACCGCAGCTGCGCGTTGTCGCAGGGCTTGGTCAGGTAGTCGTCGGCGCCCAGCTTCAGCGCCGCGACGGCCGAATCCACCGTGGCGAAGCCGGTGAGCATCACCACGGGAACGTCGTTGCCGGACCCGCGCAGCTCCTCGAGCACCGAGAGCCCGGTGCGCCCTTCCATCCGCAGGTCCAGCAGCACCATGTCGAACTGCTCGTGGCGCAGCAGGTCCACGCCCTCGTCGCCGCTGGCGACGGCCTCCACGGCGTAGCCCTCGTCGGACAGCAGCGCGCCCGTCCCCACGCGGAACGCGCGGTCGTCGTCGATGATGAGGATGCGCGGAATCTCGGATGTCGCCACAGTCACGAATGTCGGAAAGTAGATAAGTACGGGAGTCGGCTGGCTCCCGGTGCATTCCGCGGGTGGCCGCTCCCCCGGGCCCTCCCCGGCAAACTCCGCCAGGAGAGGGGAGACCTGCTGCCGGATGGAGCTGACATTGGCCAATCCCGCGGCCGCCCCCCTCTCCCGGCCTCTCCCCCATAAACCCCATGGGGGGAGGAGAATTCGATTGCGCTCCGGCCGGCTTGGCGCACCGGGCTGGCTCCCTTCCCCCGCGCAGTTTGCGGGGGAAGGGCTGGGGATGGGGGGCGCCGGCCCGAGCACCGGGCCTGCCCTGACGCACCACAGACCCGAAGTGTACCTCCTCTCCCACGCTGTTTGTGGGAGAGGGTGGCACGGGTGTCAACGCGGCCGGGTGAGGGCCCCACGGCAGCCGAGGCCTCGGCTACGGTGACCGCTGCCGCGCCAAGGCCTGTACCCTTCCGCGGCTGGATACTTCGGCCCGCGGCGGTTGTGCCGCGGGCCGGTGCCGCGCGCCTGGGCCTCAGGATGACAGGCTCGGGTGCGAAGCCTACACTCCCGCCGTCTCGCGCGCCTCCACCGCCGCGTCCTGGTTGGCGTCGGACAGCGACTCGTCCAGCGTTTCGCGCGGCAGGCGCACGATGAAGCGGCTGCCCTGCCCGGGCGTGCTTTCCACGTCGATGCGCCCGCGGTGGCCGCGGATGATCCCCTCCGACACGAACAGCCCCAGCCCGATTCCCGTCACCGCCGGCTTCGTGGTGTAGAACGCCTCGAAGATGTGCGGAAGGTCCCGCTCCGCGATCCCCTGGCCCGTGTCCTCCACCACCACCTCCACCGCCTCGTCCACCGCCCGCGTGGCCACCCGCAGCCGCCCGCCCCCCGGCATGGCGTCGCTGGCGTTCGCCACCAGGTTGGCCAGCACCTGCTGGATGGCCTCGGGGTGCGCCACCACCGGCGGCAGGTCCGGCGCCAGGTCCGCCCGCAGCTCCACGCCCCGCTCCCGGATCTCCGGCCCCGCCAGCGTGAGCACGCGTGTCACCAGCGCGTTCAGGTTCAGCAGCGAGCTGGCGTCGGACTGGGGACGGCTCTGGTCCAGCAGGCGCCGGGTGAGCGACGCCATCCGCGAAAGCTCCTCCTGCGCGAGCGTCAGGAACTCGCGGTTGGGATCGTTGGGGTCGCCGCGCCGCTCCAGCGCCTCCAGGCAGTTCTGGATGTTGTAGATGGGGTTGTTGATCTCGTGCGAAAGCTGCGCGACCAGCCGCCCCATGGCCGCCAGCTTTTCGCGGTGGATCATCTCCGCCTGCGCGCTCCGCAGCCGCCCCTCGCGGTCGGCGATGGCCCGGCGCATCTCGCCGAACGCGCGCGCCAGCTGCCCGATTTCGTCCGTGCCCGCCCGCGGCAGCGGCGCCGCGAAGTCGCCCCGCGCCATGCGCGCCGACGCCTCGGCCAGCGCCTGCGTGGGGCGGGCGACGATGCGGGCGATCACCGCCGCCAGCACCAGCGCCAGCACGAGCGCCGCGAACCCGATCCCCCACAGCGAGCTCTTGATAGCCGATGCCACCTGCAATTCCTGCGTGATGGGGCGGAGCAGGATGGCCGTGGCCGGCAGCCCGCGCGACGCCAGGTTCAGCGGGCGCGCCATGTACGCCTGCCCCGCGTAGATCTGGCGTGGTACCGGGGCCGCGCTCCCCTTGAGCGCCAGCAGCTCGCCGCGGTTCAGCGCCGCCTCGGCCGTGTCGGAAAGGGTGGTGCCGATCAGCGAGTCGCCCACCAGCAGCACCACCTCGGTGGTGCGGTTCAGCTGCTTCTTCAGGCTGGCGGCGCTGAAGCGGGTGCCCACGCCCACGCGCCCCAGGCGAACGGTGTCGGCCAACACCTCTTCCAGGGCGAAGCGCACCGGGTCGCCCTTGGCGGGAAAGGCGATCGTCGTGCGCCCCTGGCCCGCGCCGGCCACCGGCCCGGCATCGATCTGCGGTCCCAGGATGAACCGCCCGGTGCTGTCGATGACGAAAGGGCGGACGTCCTTTTCCAGCCCCAGCTGGATGATGCGCTGCACCTCGCGCATGTTGCCCGCCTGCCACGCGCGCGCCAGGTCGGCGTCCAGCGCCCGGGCGCGCGCCGCCTCGGCCAGCAGCAGGTCGCGGGTGTCCCACGCCTGCTGCACCGAAAGCATGGCGCCGTCCAGGTCGTCGCGCGCACGCTCGTACACGCCCCGCTCCACGGCCCGCGCAATCAGCAGCAGGGCCGGCACCACGATCAGCAGCGACGTGGCGGCGAAGAGAAAGAAGATCTTGGCACGGAGCGGAAGCCCTCGCATGTGGTCCCGTTCGTTGGTGCGGCACCCGTCCCGTGTGTTCACTGAACACCGGTGCGGTGTTCACTGAACGGCGGCGGACCGGTTCGGTGCGGTCCGCAAACGGTGGGCGGCAGGGTGCCGAGTGCCCGAAAGCTAAGGCGTGGCGCGGATTTGCGCCACCGTGGCCCGGTACCCGGCGTTCGGCATACCCGTTGCCATTTCCTGGCCTGACCGCGTGAAGGCCGCGCGGATGGATTCCGGAAGTGAGGAGCGGCGGATGATCAAGCGCATTTTCCCGATGGTGATGGTGGCGGTGCTGGCGGCCTGCGGCGGCGACGCCGGCGAGGATGCCGCGGCCGCGGCCGATTCGACGGCCACGGGTGCCACCATCCAGGGGGTCGACTCCGCGGCGGCGGCCACGCAGGCCGCGCCGCTTCCGATGGACAGCACCTCGGGCGCGACCACGCCCGCGCCGATGGACAGCACGGCGCACGCGGACTCCGGCCACGCAGCCGGCACCGACTCGGCCGCGGCGCACTGACCATGAACAAGGTGATCGCTTCCCTGGCCCTGGTGGCGCTGGCCGCCTGCGGCGGGGGCAACGAAGCGGGCGCGGTGGTAGAAGACACCACCTCGATCCCCGCCACGAGCGAGGCCCCGGCCGTTTCGCCCGCGCCCGCGGACTCGACGATGATGCAGGGAACCGTGGTGGACAGCGCGGCGGCGGTGCGCGGCACCGCCGGCGACAGCGCCACGGGCACGACGCAGCAGTAGGCAGGACACCGGCCCGCATCTACGCGGGTCGGCGGATGAACCACACCGGACAAGGACACACGACCATGAAGAAGCTCATCGCGATTTTCGGCCTGATGGCGCTTGCGGCTTGCGGCGGCGGCGACGACGCGGCTGCCGAGGGTGAGGCCACCGACGTCAACAGCACCACCACGGTGGTTCCGGGCAGCGACACGGTCGCCACCCCGACGGTCGTCCCGACGCAGGACACCGTGACCGCCACGACCACCACGACGGTCGACACCACCCAGGGCCAGGCCCAGACCGGCACCACGACGACGACCGGCACCGACACGGCCGCGCACTGAGCAGCACGAGTAACGGGCCGCGCATCACTGCGCGGCCCGATTTTCAACGACGGAAAAGGAATACGGACATGAAGAAGCTGATCGCGATTTTCGGTGTGATGGCGCTTGCCGCGTGCGGCGGCGACGGCGGTGAGGGCGGCGACACGGCCGTCGTCGACAGCACGGCTGCCGGCACCACCGTCGAGGCGGCCCCGGTGACCACGCCGATGCCGGCCGACACCACCATGGCGACCACGCCGGCGCCCGGCATGGGCACCGACACGGCCGCGGGCGCGGCTGGGGCCACCACGACGACCGGCGACTCGGCCGGCGCCGCGGGCACCACGACCACCCCGTAATCCGACCGGCGCTTCAAGCGCCGCTCTCTGCCGGGCCCGGACCTTCGCGTCCGGGCCCGGCTTTTTCATGGGGGGAGAAACAGGGGACACCCCAAGCAGGGGCGCCGCCCATGGCAGACGACTGCGCCAGAGCGTGTAGTCCACGAAGGTGGACATCGTGTGGTCGTTGACGCGAATTCATTCGCCCCAGCGGCGCTCGCTCCGTTCCCCGGATCGTGGGTCCGCCCCGCCCCGGTCGCCTCCGCAGGGCCTGTTCCCTATATTCCGAGGGAGAGCGTTCAAACCCAGGCCCCGACAGAACAAAGGACGGCCGCGTGACATCGGCATCCGAGCAGCCCACGATCGACCCCGCCGCCGCCCGGCGGCTGCTGGACCAGGCCCGCGAGGTGCGCGCCCAGGCCTACGCCCCCTACAGCAACTTCAGCGTCGGCGCGGCGCTGCTGGCCGAGGACGGGCGCGTGTTCACCGGCGTCAACGTCGAGAACGCGTCCTATCCCCTGGGCACCTGCGCCGAGCGCACGGCCATCGGCAACGCCGTCACGCAGGGCGCGCGGCGCTTCGTGGCCATCGCCGTGGTGGGCCCCGAGGACGACGCGGCCTGTGCGCCCTGTGGCGGATGCCGGCAGGTGCTCAACGAGTTCGGCCCCGACATGCCGGTGATCATGCCGGGCGGCGGGCCCGCGGGGGTGCAGATCACCTCCGTGCGGGCGCTGCTTCCCGGGGCGTTCGACCAGGATCGGCTGAACGCCACCCGCGAGGGCCGATGAGCGGCTCTGCTCCCTCCACCGTCGAGCTGATCGAGCGGAAGAAGCGCGGCGGCGAGTTGACGCCGGACGAGATGCGGGGGTTCCTGTCCGGCTACCTGGCGGGCGAGGTGCCCGACTACCAGGTAGCCGCCTGGCTGATGGCGGTGGTGTGGCGCGGGATGACCGAGGCAGAAACGCTGGAGTTCACCCGCGCCATGGTGGACAGTGGCGAAACGCTGGACTGGCCCGGGCTGGACCGCCCCACGGTAGACAAGCACAGCACCGGCGGCGTGGGCGACAAGACGTCCATCGTCCTCGTTCCCCTGATGGCCGCCGCCGGGGCCGCCTTCGTGAAGATGTCGGGGCGGGGGCTGGGGCATACGGGCGGCACCCTCGACAAGTTGGAGGCCATCCCCGGCTTTCGCTGCGAGCTGCCGCTGGACGAAATGCGCGCCCAGGTGCGGCGCATCGGCTGCGCGCTGGTGGGCCAGAGCGGCGAGCTGGTACCGGCCGACAAGAAGCTGTACGCGTTGCGCGACGTGACGGGAACGGTGGACAGCATGCCGCTGATCGCCGGCAGCATCATGTCAAAGAAGCTGGCCGGCGGCGCCCGCAGCATCGTCCTGGACGTGAAGTGGGGCTCCGGCGCCTTCATGCAGACCCTGGACGATGCCCGGGAATTGGCGCGCACGCTGGTGGCCATCGGCAACGGGGCGGGGCGGCGCACCCGGGCCGTGCTGAGCCCCATGCGCCAGCCGCTGGGGCGCACGGTGGGCAACGCGCTGGAAATCCGCGAAGCCATCGACACCCTGCACGGCCGCGGCCCGGCGGATTTGTGGCGGCTGACGCTGGAGCTGGGCGCGCACCTGCTGGAGATGTCGGGTCTGGCGAAGTCCGCGGACGAGGGGCGCTCCGCGCTCACCTGGCTGCGCGACTCGGGGGCGGGGGCGCGCACGCTGCAGACGCTGATCGAGGCGCAGGGCGGCGATCAGCGGGTGGTGGACCAGCCGGACCTCCTCCCGTCGGCTCCGGTGATCCACCCCTACACCACCGACCTCCCCGGCTGGGTGGCCCAGGCGGACGCGCGTACGATCGGCGACGCCGCGCTGGCCCTGGGCGCGGGGCGAAAGACCAAGGCCGACCCGGTGGACCCCGCGGTGGGCATCGTGGTCCGCGCGCGCATCGGCGACCGCGTGGAGGCGGGGCAGCCGCTGGCCGACGTGCACGCACGCTCCGAGTCGGCGGCGCGCGAAGCCATCGAGCGGCTGCGCTCCGCCTTCGTGCTTTCCGTCCGCCCGGCGGAGCCCGTTCCCGACGCCTACGAAACGGTCGGCTGATCCGCGATTCCGGTGGATGAGAGGGGCTGGGCCGAGCCTGACGATGACAAGCTTTGGTGCCGCAGGGAGTTATGCGTGGTGCACCAGACTGGCTCCCTTCCCCCGCGCAGTTTGCGGGGGAAGGGTTGGGGATGGGGGGCGGCCGAGGCATGCGCCGGCCCACGCCGAACGCCACACAGTCCGGGTGGGGGCCCTCAGGGCGGGTTGACGGGGATCAGCAGCACCGCGCCGGTTTCCCCCGTCTCCCGGTGCGTGCCGATGGCGGCGATGTGGCCCTCGTCGTCGATGCCCAGCGCCGCCTCGATCTGCCAGTCCTCGAACTCCCGCATCATCCGCTCGGTGAGATAGTACAGCCGCCCCTCGCCCCAGATCACGCCGTAGGTAGGCTGCGCGGGACGGTCCGGGCGCAGCGCGGAGCCCACGACGAACCCCGAGCTGGCCACGTCGCGCACCACCACGCGCGTCCCGGGGATCACCGGCAGCCCATCCAGGTCGTCGTCGCGCTCCCACACGAACACCGGCTGCAGGTCGTTGTCGAGGATGCTGTCCTGGTCGGCGTCGCGAATGCCGAACCCGGCCACGTGCCCCTCGCTGCTCACCGCCACCGCCTCACTGCGATCGGCGCCAGGCGGAAGGGGCGCTTCGGACCACTCTCCCGCGCGCCACACCCACACGCTGCTGCGCGTGCACCCCGCGCCGCCACAGCCGCTGAAGCCCGTGACCGCCACCTGCCCGTCATCCGCGATGCCGGCCGCGGCGCTGGCCTCGGCGCCCGGCGGCAGCAGCACGGTGTACGAGCCGCTGCGGGCCACGAAGGCACGCAGGTCTGCCTGGGCGCGCCCGCGGGTGCCCGCCACGGTGCCCTCGGCGTTGATGTCCACGAACGTGTGCGGCGCCGGGTCCACGCGCCCCGCGATCCCCGTCGCCCAGCCGTACGTGTCGGCGCCGCAGGAGATTTCTCCCGCCACGTTGCCGCCGGAAATCGCCGTCGCCTCCGAGTCGCACCCGGCCGGCGCGCCCGGGTTCAGCAGGGTCCACCCGCCGCCGTTCCACTGCGCCGCCACCATCCGCCCCCCCACCTCGGCCGCGCCGACGACGACGCGGTTGTCCACGTCCGCGGGGGTAAAGCTGGACGCGCCCGGCGGCACCCCCATCACCTGGAGGTTGTATTCGCCGGGCCGGTGCGGACCGCCGGGATTGTCGCACGCGCCCGCCAGGACTGCGGCGGCAAGCACGGCGGAGAAGCGCGAACGAAGGCGGGTCATGGGATCATCGGGCTGTGGCGGTGCATCGTCTTCCTGGATCATAACGCCGCGCGCCGCGATCCGTCACGTCCGGACGAGAGACGGGCTCACGCGGGGACGCCTCCGCGTGAGCCCATCTTCGAACGAACTCAGGCGCTGGCGGTTTCGCCCGGGCGGTAGTCGTCGCCGATTGCGGAGACGGTGATCAGCAGGGCGCTGTCCTGGTCCGCACGGATGTCGTGCGCCTCGCCGGGGCCAAAGAACAGCACCTGCCCCGCGCCCAGCGTGTACTCCTGCCCGTCGGTGCGAAACCGCAGCCCACCCTCGATCACCTGCAGCGTCATGGGGCTGTCGGCGTGGTGCGTGCCGATCTCGTTGCCTGACTTCATCACGGTGAGCGTAAGGCGAAAGCGGCCGCTCTTGGCCAGCGTGCGCCCCACCCGGCCGCTGCGGCTGTATGGATCCTCGGCGCGCATCGAGGCGATCTGCTCGGCAAGGTCGAAGGCCAGCACGGGTCCCGCGAGGGGGCGGTTGATGGACGACATGGGTTGCTCCGGCTCCGGTCCTGGTTGTGGTCAAAGCTTCGTCGGCCTGACGATGCTCGCTAGAAATACGCCACGAAGCCCGTGTACCACCGGCCCTTGCCACCGTTGCCGGGCCACACGTACTCGATGGATACCGCGTCCTCGAACAGGCTGAGTCCTGCCCCGTACGAGGTGAGCCACCCGTCCGTCTCGCGCGCGCCCAGGCGCGCCAGCGCCGGGGCCGACTCGTCGTTGATGGTGGACCACCCCGCGTCGCCCGAAACGACGAAGGCGGGGCGCAGCGGCGGGAACAGGAACACACCCGCGCGGAACAGCGGCTCGCTGGAGTACGGCGGCAGGTGAAGCAGCATCCGCGCGCGCCCCAGCGCCGCCGTCGTTCCGCCGAACTCGTTGCGCTCGTACCCCCGCAGCCCCTCGATCCCGCCGAAGCGGTACAGGAACTGGGCGGGCGCACGCCCGGCGATGGTCCCCGCGTCCGCCCGCCCGATGGCGGTGACGTACTTCGTCGGGAAGCGCACGGACAGCAGCGCCTGCGCCCGCGTGATGCCGAAGTCGCCGAAGCCCTGGTCGGCGGTGAGCTGCGCGACCAGGCCGCTGCCCACGCCGAAGGAGCCGGTGCCGCGGGCGTAGCGCAGCATCGCCTCCGCCGCCGCATGCGTCCCCGGCTCCGCGGCCGCGACGGACGGAAACTCGCCCGCCGTGCCGAACACGTACGAGTCGGTGTTGAGCGTCACGGAATCGTGCCGCTCCCAGCGCCCGCCCAGGCGCGCCGTCCAGCGGTCGCGCCGGCGCGTGGCGAACGCCTCGGCGCCCAGCGCGTCGTAGTAGTCGCGCACGTCGTACCCGGCCAGCGCGGCGGTCAGCGCGTACCCCAGCTCCCACTGCAGGGGCGGGCGGAACGACGTCATGTCGCGAAGCCGCCGGTAGCCGCCCACGACGGCGCTGTAGCGCGGTCCCAGGGGAACGGTGCCCTGTCCCGGGTGCCAGCGGAACGAGAGCTCGCCCCGCGGCACGCCTTCGCTGAACGCGTAGCCGGCGTGCGCGTACACGTCCCAGTCGCGGCGCTCCGGGTTTCGCGGGGTGATGACGGTGCCGAGGCCCAGGAACGGGCCCTCCACCCGGTTGTAGCGGAACAGGTGCCCGCTCTGCTCGTAGCGCAGGGCCGCCTGCACGCCGCGCGTGCTTTCCGGCGGGCGCACTTGGGCGCGCAGGTCCGCGAAGTCGGCGACGTCCGTGGCGTCGGTGTCGTCGCCCACGCCGCGCCATCCCGCGAACGCACCATCCTCCAGCCGCCACACCAGGCGCGAGCCGCGGGCCTCCGGCATCCATCCCGTGTTCAGGTCGAAGTTGGATAGCACCGTCACCAGCCGCACGGCCGCCGTCCCCCCCAGCAGCGGCGAGCCGATCTGGATCTCGCGCCGCTGGCGCACCGGCAGCCAGTACTGCCCCTCCACCAGCGCGCTCTCCAGCTCGAAGAACAATCCCGTCTCGGTGACCATGAAGCGCCCGCTGTGCTCCACGAACCCGAAGCGGGCGCGGGCGATGGCGGCGCGGTCCACGTCCACGAAGAAGGTTCCCGCCACCACGCGGTGGGTTCCCGCGCGTTCCATCGCGTCGCCGCGGGGCCGCACGCGCACGGGCACCAGGGTCAGCCGTCCCTCCTGCGTGGTGACGCGAACGGTGTCGCCCGTCTCGTACTGGTAGAAGTCGATGCCGCGGAACGAGAACGGGTGGATGGCCTGCGCCAGCGGCGCCCGCGCGTTGGGCGCCGCCGCCAGCGAAAAAACGGTGATGGTGTTGCCGTACAGGTGCGGGATGATCCACGGCGCCTCGAGCAGCGACCCGATGGTGTACGGCGTGGGCGCCAGCAACTTGATCCGGTGCCCGCTGATGGTCTGCTCCACCGCGCCGCTCTCGTTCCAGCGCACCGCACCCGCCACCTCGTCGACGGTCACCGGCAGCTCGGCGGCGTCGGTGGTGTCGGAGGCCAGCGCCAGGTAGATGGCCGCGCGCATGTCGGCGCGGTAGTCGTCCAGCGCGGCGGGCACGGCGCTGCCGGAGCGGATCACGCGGTTCACCAGCTCGCGCGTGCCCGGCGCGTCGAAAATGCTGTCCGTCAGCGGCTCGTTGCCCGGCCCCGGAACCCACGGCGTGGTGTCCAGCGGCCGCACGTCGCCGGGAATGCGAATGCGAACGCTGTCGCGGGGAGCGCGCCCCGAGTCCGCCGGCGCGCCCCTGCGCACGCTGTCGCGCGGCGTGCCGATGCGAAGGGTGTCGCGCTGGGCTGCGACGGAAGGCGCCACGCCCAGAACGAGCGCCGCGCACAGGAACATGCGGAGCTTCATGGAATCCGATACCGATTTCCGTGCACGCCCCCACGGCGTGCTCACTTCGTGAATCGGCAAGCGCCGCGCCACGCCTGGAATCCGGCGGTGAAAGCTGCCCTCGGGCGTGTCGGGAACTCTCCCTACACCCGTTCCCTCTTTCCGGATGCCGCGGCGCGAGATTGTCCACTATCATCCAAGTCATTGCCAAACGGCGGGTTGGGGCGCGGCCAGCGCCGGCCCATGACCTGCGACGGTAAAGGATGCCGATGGATCGAAAGACGGTGCTGGTGGTCGACGATCACGCGCCCACGCGGCAGGCGTACGCCGCGTTCCTGCTGGACTGCGGATACCACGTGCTGGAGGCGGCGCACGGGGGCGAAGCGATTCTTCACATGTACACGCACCGGCCCGACGTGGTGCTGATGGACATCATGATGCCGGGGCTGGATGGGGTAGACACGGCCCTGTCGTTTCGCGAGCGCTGGCCGACTCATCGCATGCCGATCGTGGCGGTAACGGGCTCCCAGTCGGCCATCGAGCAGGAGCGGATGCGCGGCCTGTGCTCGGCGGTGCTCCTCAAGCCCTGCCCCCCCGACGTGATCGCGTCCCACGTGAAGACGCTGGTGGACGCGGCGGCCTGAGATCTGACGCGGGCCGACTGACGCGGGCCGACTGACGAAGCCCTCCCCCGACCGCGTCGGGGGAGGGCTTCGTCATTGATCGTTCATCGCTCAGCCATCCATTCTTACCGGGCGAGGTTGCCCTTCCGCTTCATACGAAGAAAGCGTCGGCCCCGACGAACGATCGGGTGTTCGCGTTTAGCTTGGGAAAATCGGGATGTGTCCACTCGCTCATCGCCTGCAGCGTCTGGGGTAATTGCGTGAGAGCCTCGGCGGGAGCGTCGACGTCCCAGATGTCGACGCAGCAGCCACAGCCCTGATTTTCTGAACAGTACGTCAGGTGCGGACGCCAGCGAGCCAGCCATGCGGTCGCGGCCTCCTGCTCGCCATCGGCACCGACCGAAGCCACGATGGTCGCCCGCACCTGGTTCCTCCGTTGCCTGCGTGGATACTGCTCTACCGAACACGATCAATCGGCGACGCCGGGAGCCAGCATCACCCCGCGGTCGTCGTCGTTTCTTCTGACGTGGATTCGGGCTCGGACTCCACCGGTGCTTCCGTCGGTGCTTCGTCGGCCGATTCCTCCGCCGATGCTTCGGGCGTGGCGCTCGGCGCAACCGGGGCCGTGTCCAGCCCCGTCTCCATCAGCCCGGCGACGAGCTGGGTGAAGCGGACGGGGTCGTGCGGCTCGCTGCCCTCGGCCAGGAGCGACCAGCCCAGCAGCAGCTCGCCGTAGTCGCCCACCACCGCGTCGTTGGGGTTGGCGTCGAAGCGGCGGCGAAGGCCCTGCACCAGCGGGTGCCCCGCGTTCAGCTCCAGGATGCGGCGCTGGCGCACGCCGTCGCGGCCCTGCGAAAGCAGCCGCTCCAGCTGCGGCGAGTAGTCGTGGTCGGAGACGACGAGCACCGCGGGCGACTTCGTCAGGCGGCCGGAAAGCCGGACTTCCTTCACCCACTTCTCCAGGCGCTTCTGAAGGGTGCCCAGGAACGGCTCGAACTCCTTCTTCTGCTCCTCGCCCTCCTCCTTCTTTTCGCCCGCCTCCAGCTCCACCGCACCCTTGCCGGCCGAGCGCAGGCGCTTGCCCTCGTACTCCGTCACCGACTGCACCACCAGCTCGTCGACGGGGTCGGTCAGGTACAGCACCTCCCAGCCGCGGTCGCGGAAGGTTTCCAGCGCGGGCGAGTTCTCGATCTGCTCGCGCGAGGTGCCCGTCAGGTACCAAATGTCGGACTGCCCCTCGGGCATGCGCTCGATGTACTCCTTGAGCGTGGTCAGCGCCTCGGCCTCGCGCGACGAGCCCAGGAGCAGCAACCCCAGCAGCGTGTCGCGGTTCTCGTAGTCGCTGTCCACGCCCTCCTTGACGGCCCGTCCCAGCTCGCGCCAGAAGGTCTCGTACCTGGCCCGGTCGCTCTCCAGCATCTTCTTGAGCGTGTCGAGCACCTTCTTGGTGAGCGCGCGGCGGATCTGCCGGACGTGCCGGTCGCTCTGCAGCATCTCGCGCGACACGTTCAGCGGCAGGTCGGGCGAGTCGACGGCGCCGCGCACCCACCGCAGCCAGCGCGGAAGCAGCTCCTCGCTGTTCTCGCGCACCAGCATCCGCTTGACGTACAGCCGCAGGTTGGGCTTGAACCCGGGGTAGTACATGTCGGTGGCGGCGCGCGACGGCAGGAAGAGCACGGCCTGGTACTCCACCAGCCCCTCGGCGCGGGTGTGGATGGTTTCCAGCGGATCCGACCAGTCGTGCGAGATCTGCTTGTAGAAGTCCGCGTACTCCTCCTGGGTCACCTCCTGCGGGGGGCGCGACCAGATGGGCTTCATGGAGTTGATCGGCTTTTCCGGCTCCGGCGTCTCGCCTTCCGGCACCTCTTCCGGCTTTTCGGCCGGCAGGATGATGGGATAGGTGATGAAGTCGGCGTGCTGCCGGACGATGCGCGAAAGCACCCAGCGGTCGGCGTAGTCCTCAATGCCGTTCTCGCTGTCCACCGCCTTCAGGTGAAGCGTGATGGTGGTGCCCGGTCGGTCGCGCTCGGCCTCGGTAACGGTGAACGAGCCGTCGCCCGCCGACTCCCAGCGCACGGCCTCGCCGGTTCCCGCCTTGCGCGTCACCAGCTCCACGCGGTGGGCCACCATGAACGACGAGTAGAAGCCCACGCCGAACTGGCCGATGAGGTTGGCGGCGCCGTCCTGCTCCTTGAGCTGCTCCAGCGCCTCGCGCGTGCCCGAGCGGGCGATGGTGCCGATGTTCTGCACCACCTCGTCGCGCGTCATGCCGATGCCGTCGTCCTCGATGGTGAGGGTGCGGTTCTCCTTGTCGGGCACCAGGCGAATCTGGGGCTCGTGCCCTTCGGGAAGGAGCTCAGAGTTGGTGAGCGCCTCGAACCGGAGCCGGTCGATGGCGTCGGACGCGTTGGACACCAGCTCGCGGAGGAAGATCTCCTTGTCGGTGTACAGCGAGTGGATCACCAGGTCGAGGAGCCGCTGCACCTCGGCCTGGAAGGCGAACTGCTGGGCCTGCTCGGGCACGCTATCCTCCTGTGGGCTGCGTTCGGATGATGTGTATGTCGATCACGCTCCGCGGCGTCATCAAGCCCGCGGACAGCCTGGGAATTTAATGATCCCGCTGCGGATGCAACAAGTGGCGGAAGGCGATGCCTTACTAGGGGGAGCCGAGCAGCAGCCGGAGAATGCGCGTGTCCCGAGGTGCATCCCACGTAGCATGCGCGACCGCTGATGAGGGGTGCTAGCGTTAGTGGGAGAGTTGGTGTGTGGCAGGTTATTAGCGCGCTGCGGTTGAGAGGTGCGCCGGCACGCGGCCCATCAGAACCCGAGCGACGGCTAGGGTCGGCAGCCGCACAGAGACTGCGGCTGCCTCGGCTGTCGGGTCGCTAGGGCGAGCTACTGCCCCTCGTAGCTGTAGTCGATCGGGCGATAGACGTGGAAGACTGCCTTAAACTTGTACGCCTCGTTGATCTCTCCGAGGCCCCGGTCTCCGACGCTCGGAAGGCCGATCGCGTTCTGGTATGCAACGCGGACGCGATCGTAGCCACGCTTGAATACGGAGGTGCTGTTGTACGCGACTACGATCATCGTGTGATCGAAGTGCCCATTGTTCTCAACGTCCATAAAGATGATATCGCCGGGCTGGACGAGCTTGTAGTCCATGAACTTGGTCGGCGTATCGTACGTCACCAACTGAAAATGCAAGCTCTTGTAGGTCGGCTTATTGTACTTTGCGTATTCGTACAATTTGTGAGCCCCGCCCCAAGCCGGTCCCTTGTCTTGGCACGATTCAAAATACCACTGATAGCTCGCCTTGTATCGCGGATCACGATCGATCTGGAACTCACGACGACGGTTGATGACGGTTCGAGGGTCAGTAGAACCTACGAGTGCCGCCATGATCGCCTGACTCGCGAAATTCGCGCAGTTCCCTCCTTCCTTCTCGTAATTGCAGAAGGGGTTGTGGGTACTTCCCGTCCCGTACGCGCGGTTCCAGTGGGCCCTGGCATACTGAGCGACCAGTGCACGGTTGACGGCGATCTTCCCCGTAGTCCGCTGAAAGCTTGGACTGTCCGGACGCGTAGTCTCGGTTATCGCGTCGCTGCAAGCGCCCGCTAGCGTTAACACGAGAGCGAGCAGGACGAGCGTCCAGCTTCTGGACCATGTCTGGGACATTGGATCTCCTTATCACTACGGAGATGAATTGGTCGTCGGCAAAGCCAACGCCGCCCATGGGATATGGGCAGGGGATAGCGCGCGCGAACGCGCGTATGATTGAAGCAGAAGAAAGGAGGGGACGCACGCGGCCCGAAGGCGACGATACGCTCACTTGCACGGTAAACCGTTGTTCCTTGATTGTCAAGCCCCTGCCAGCGCGCGGGTCATGTGCAACTCCGCCGTGGAATGCCCGTGGGGCCCGCTTCTTCCAATGACCGACGCGCGGCAGCCCGCAACCACTCTGAGCCATTCGGATGATCGACAGCGCGACCATGCAGGCGATCCGCCTTCACCAGCCCGGCTCCGCAGACGCGTTGCGCGTGGAGCAGGTGCCCGTTCCCCAGCCCGGGCCGGGGGAGGCGCTGGTGCGCCTGGGGGCCGCGGGGGTGAACTTCATCGACGTGTACAAGCGCACCGGCCTGTACACGGTGCCGCTCCCCGCCACGCTGGGCGAGGAGGGCGCCGGGACGGTGGTGGCCGTGGGCGAGGCGGCGGCGGAGGTGAGCGTGGGCGACCGCGTGGCGTGGGCCGGCCACATGGGCGCGTACGCCGAGTTTGCCGTGGTGCCGGCCGCCAGGCTGGTGCCGCTTCCCGACGGCGTCAGCACGCGGCTGGGCGCGGCGGTGATGCTGCAGGGGATGACCGCGCACTACCTGGCCGCATCCACCTGGCCGCTGCGCGAGGGCGACGTCTGCGTCGTCCATGCGGCGGCGGGCGGCGTGGGGCTGCTGCTCACCCAGATCGCCAAGCGCCGCGGCGCCATCGTCATCGGCACGGCGGGGAGCGACGAGAAAGCGGAGCTGGCGCGCGGGGCGGGGGCTGACGAGGTGATCGTCTACACGCGGCAGGACTTCGCGGGCGAGGTGGAGCGGCTGACGGACGGGCGCGGCGTGCAGGTGATCTACGACTCCGTGGGGCAGACCACCTTCCTCGCCGGCCTCGACGTGCTGGCGCCGCGGGGGATGATGGTGCTCTTCGGCCAGTCCAGTGGCTCCGTGCTGCCCGTGGACCCGCAGCTGCTGAACCAGAAGGGGTCGCTGTTCCTCACGCGCCCCACCCTGGGGCACTACGTGGCCACGCGCGACGAGCTGCTCTGGCGCGCGGGCGAGCTGTTCGGCTGGATGGCCGCGGGCGAGCTGGATGTACGCATCGGCGCCGAGTTCGCTCTGGCCGACGCGGCGGAGGCGCACCGCGCGCTGGAGGGCCGGCGGACTACGGGGAAGGTGCTTCTGAACGTGAGCGGCGGGGCAGAGTAGCAGGCCCGAGTTCCCGCTGGAACGGCATGCCGCTTGTATCGTGGGCACAAAGGATGTTTATTTAGCAGGGGCACCACGTCGGCGCCCGCGCGTACCTCCCCTGAAGGCGTTCTTCCCATGTGGTCCCGCGCTCGCTCCCTGGGCCTGCTTCTCCTTTCTACAGCCTCGCTGTCGACGGGCCTTTCCGGCTGTGATGCCGCCGCCGAAACCGCCGTCAACGGACTGCGCCCTGGCGCCGTCCCGGGCATCGAGCGCGGCGACAGCGCCGCCGCCGACACCGTCCCGGCCAAGCCGAAGCGGGAGATCGTGCCGGACGTGGAGGTCGTGGTGAACATCCCCAGCGGGCGGCTGGAGCTGTGGGAGGCGGGGAGCGTGGTGCAGACCTACCCGGTTTCCGTGGGATCGGCGAGATATGCCACGCCCGTGGGGGAATACCTGCTGGCGACGGTGATCTGGAACCCCTGGTGGAATCCGCCGCCGGGAAGCGGCTGGGCGCGCAACCGCAAGCCGGAGCCGCCGGGCCCGCGCAATCCCATGGGCCGCGTGAAGCTGCACATGGACGAGCTGATCTACATCCACGGCACAACCTCCGAGGGGCGGCTGGGCGCGCCGGCCTCGCACGGGTGCATCCGGATGTCGAACGCCGACGTGGTAGACCTGGCCAAGCGCCTTCACCGCATCGCCGCGCCCAACGCCGACAGCGCGGAGCTGGAGCGGCTGGCGCGGCCGGGGAAGAACGAGCGGCACACCGTGATGGCGCGGTCCATCCGCATGCGCGTTACCTACCAAGTGGCGAGCCTGCGGGGCGACCGGCTGCACGTCTATCCCAATGTGTACGGCAGGGACGTCGGATTCGCCGCGGCGGTGAAGCGTGAGATGGCGCGCGCGGGGATGGACACCGCGCAGGTGCCGTCGCTGGCGATGGCGCGCCTGCGGCAGGGTGCCGCGCGCGGCGGCGCCTCGTTCGCGCTGGCCGACATCCCCTACCTCCGCCCCGAGCCGCCGCGCCCCGCCGCCGAGAGCGGGCCCGCGCTGCTGGGCACGCCGACGGTGGGCGCCGCAACGCAGCTCGCCGGCGCGTCCGTCCCTGCCCCCGCCGCCGAGGTGGCCGCCCCAGCCACGGATAGCGCTGCCGCCCCCGTCTCCGCGGACGACGAGCCCTGACGGCGCCGGCCAAAGCGCGATTCAGGTCTCCCCCTCCCCTGCGCAGCGGGGGATGGGGGCCGGGGGCGGGGAGCCCTACGGCAGGCTGCCCGCCAGCAGGGCCAGCACGCCCTGAGGATTGTCGGTGTTGATCCAGTGCCCGCCATGCAGCTGGTGAGGGTGCACGCGAGGGTTGGCCGTCCCCGCCGCCTCCACGCGGCGGATCGCCTCGTCATCCAGCGAGTTGCTTTCCGTCGCCTTCACGATGTGGATCTCCACCTCCCCCGGTGGGCGCACCACGGTCTCCCACAGGTCGGTGCGGAAGTAGTCGCGCAGCATCTCTTCGATCACGTCCCAATCCAGGCGCCAGCGGTACGTTCCATCCACCAGCTCCAGGTTGATGGCCATCCACTGCCCCAGCGCCTCGTCGTACCCGGCCCGCGCGATCCCCTCCACCGCTTCGGCGCGCGACGCGAACTCCGGCGGCAGGGCACGGATCACCTCGATCATCCGCCAGGCGCTGCCCTCGGGCTCGCGGACGGAGAGGGTGCTGTCCATCACCCACACCTGCCGCAGCTGGCCCGCCCCGCCGTGGTGCGCCGCGTAGACCAGCGCCACCTTGCCGCCGAACGAGTGCCCCATCACCGCCGTGGCGTCGATCCCCAGGTGCTCCACCAAGCGGTCGACGTCTTCGGCGGTGGCGGCTAGGGTGTGGGGGCCGGGAAAGCCCCTGGAGCCCCCGTGGTTGCGCAGGTCCACCAGCAGCACGCCCCACTCCGGCCGCGCCTCCACCAGCCGCCGCGCGATGGTGCCCCAGTTGCGGCCGCTGCCGTAGATGCCGTGAAGCACCAGCAGCCATCGCGTGGGCGTGGCATCCTTCCCGGTGACGCGAGTGTGCGCGAGAATTGGAATCTGCGGATCGGTCATCGATTTTCGGACCCCTGGACCGTTGTGCGTCGGGCGGACGGGCGTCATTGTACCACGCGCCAGGGCCCTCCGCGACCCTTGATCTTGGGATGCCCTTCCGTTATCTTAGTTCTAAGATAAATGACGAGGCGACGACGATGAGCAACACGAGAACGAAGGAATCGACGGAGCAGGCGCTGAAGCTGTTCGTGGTGCTGTCGCGCGCCCACGGCGCCGTGGCGGCGCACGCGCAGGCCGACATCGCGCGGCACGGGCTGACGCTGATGGAGTTCGGCATTCTGGAGGCGCTGCACCACAAGGGCCCCCTGCTGCTGGGAGAGCTGCAGAAGAAGATCCTGGTGACCAGCGGGGGCGTCACCTACCTGCTGGACCGCCTGGCGGCCAAGGGGCTGGCGGAGCGGCGGCGGTGCGAGCACGACCGGCGCGCCTACTACGCCGCGCTCACCCCCGAGGGCGAGGCGCTGATCACCGAGATCTTTCCCGCCCACGCGGCCGCGCTCGAGGCCGCGCTCGGCGGGCTGACGCCCGAGGAGAAGCAGACCGTTACGGAGCTGCTCCGCAAGCTGGGGCGGCACGCGGCGGAGGCGGAGAAGCCGGCCTAGACAAAATTCGTTTGCACGACTATCTTAGTTCTAAGATTCAAAGCAGTGAAGCAATCGCGGCGGGTCGAACGGCCCGG
Organism: Longimicrobium sp.; assembly: GCF_036388275.1. Taxonomy (NCBI): domain Bacteria; kingdom Pseudomonadati; phylum Gemmatimonadota; class Longimicrobiia; order Longimicrobiales; family Longimicrobiaceae; genus Longimicrobium; species Longimicrobium sp. The sequence continues at coordinate 98,349 of NZ_DASVSF010000023.1, read as the reverse complement.
CCGCCGCGAAAGGAGAGATGGGCCCACGCGACCGAACCAACACAACGAGGACGCTACCATGAGCATCACGACCGAGAGCACCAGCACCACGACCACGTGGCAGATCGACCCGGCGCACACCAACGTCGAGTTCTCGCTGAAGCACCTGATGATCAGCACCGTGCGCGGCCGCTTCGGCGCCGTGAGCGGGACCATCGTGCTGGACGAGACCAATCCCAGCGCCTCCACCGTCACGGCCGAGATCGACACGACCAGCATCGACACGCGCCAGGAGCAGCGCGACGCGCACCTGCGCTCGGCGGACTTCTTCGACGTGGAGAACCATCCCACGCTCAGCTTCCGCAGCGTGAGCGTGACGCCGGCGGGCGACGGCTTCGACGTGGCCGGCGACCTGACCATCCGCGACGTGACGCGCCCGGTGGTGCTTCACGTGACGGACGAGGGCCGCGGCGGCGACCCGTGGGGCGGTGAGCGCGCGGCGTTCAGCGCCACGACCAAGATCGACCGGCGCGACTTCGGGCTCACCTGGAACCAGGCGCTGGAGACCGGTGGCGTACTGGTGAGCAACGACATCAAGATCACGCTCGAGGTGCAGGCCGTGAAGCAGGCGGACTGACCAGGAGCGAGCGCGGAGCTTTCGCCCCTCCCCGGCCCGGGGAGGGGCGCCGGACCGGGAAGGAGGCGACGATGAAGCTGGAGACGCAGGGCTTTCACCACATCACCATGGTTTCGTCCAACGCGCGGCGCACGCTGGAGTTCTACCGCGGCGTGCTGGGGCTGGGGCTTGTGAAGAAGACGGTGAACTTCGACGATCCGGGCGCCTACCACCTGTACTTCGGCGACGAGGGCGGGCGGCCGGGCACCATTCTCACCTTCTTCGAGTGGGGCGATGCGCCCGCGGGCCGTCCCGGCATCGGCGGGGTGCACCACCTGGCGCTGGGGGCGGAGAGCGACGAGGCGCTGCTGAAGTGGAAGCGCCGGCTGACGGACCACGGCGTGCACGTGAGCGGGCCGTACGACCGCGGCTACTTCACCAGCCTGTACTTTCGCGACCCCGACGGGCAGATCCTGGAGATCGCCAGCAAGGGGCCTGGCTACGACATCGACGAGCCGGCGGAGGCGCTGGGCCGGCAGCTGATGATTCCGCCGCAGCGCATCGTCCGCGGCTTTCGCGACGAGGCGTCCATCGCGGCGCTGACGCACCCGGAGCCGGTGCCGGCGATCACCCCCGACATGGCGCTGCAGGGGATTCACCACATCAGCGGCATCACCGACAGCCTGGAGCGCGCGGGCGAGTTCTACGAGGCCGTGCTGGGGCTGAAGATGATCAAGAAGACCACCAACCGCGACGCGCCCGACATGCTGCACTACTTCTGGGGCAGCTACGACGGGAAGACGGTGGCGCCCCACAGCTCGTGGACGCTCTTCGGCTGGCCGTCGCACTACAACCGCGCGCGCGGCGGCGTGGGGCAGACGCACCACGTGGCGTTCCGGGTGCGGGACGACGAGGAGCAGGGGGCCTGGGTGGACCACCTCCGGTCACTGGGCGTGCAGCCGTCGCCGGTGATGGACCGCACGTACTTCAACAGCATCTACTTCCGCGCGCCGGACGGGCTGCTGCTGGAGATCGCCACCGACGGCCCCGGCTTCGGGGTGGACGAGGAGGCGCTGGGGACGGAGCTGAAGCTGCCGGCGTGGCTGGAGCCGGACCGCGACGAGATCGGCGCGGCGCTGGCGCCCCTGGGGTGAGTGGAACAGATGGACGGGTGGGGGTGCGGAGTGCGAGGCAAGTCCTCGGCTCCGCGGGGCCCTCACCCGTCCTCGCTTATGCTCGTCCACCCTCTCCCACAAACAGCGTGGGAGAAGGTGTACACTTCAGACCTGGGAGCGCCTGCAAGTCGTTGTAGCACCACACCTTGTCATCCTGAGGCCCAGGTGCACCGCAGCTGCCCGCACACAAGACCACGCGGGCCGAAGATTCAGCCGCGGACACGTACAACCCCGGGGCACGGCAACCCGGCGCATGCCCCGGGCGCCCCCCATCCCCAGCCCTTCCCCCGCAAACCCCGCGGGGGAAGGGAGCCAGCCCGGTGCGTCACCGTAAATCTCCGCAACTCAATGCCCTGTCATCCAGAGGCCCAGGCGCACCGCACTCGCCCGCAGAGCATCCCTCGCGGGCCGAAGGATCTTGCATGGGGCACGTAACAGCCCGGGCGCGGCAGCGTGCACCGACCCCGACGCCTCGGTGCGTTCCGCTCGGGGCTTCACCTGCACGCACGCCGCGCCTGCCGAGCCATCCGACGCTGCCGAATATCGCGTGCGGGCTGCGGCGACCTCTCGACCCATCCTGAAACCCCTGCCCTGCTAAACCCGTAGCACCCCGAAGTAAACCACTTGGCCACTTGCTGCATCCAATATCCGTTCTGCAGGACCGTGCAGCATCCAGACTCGGGGCAGCGTCCATGAAGCGTATCCAGACCACCATCGCGGCCCTGCTCGCCGCGGGCGTGCTTGCATCACCCGTCGCCGCGCAGGACGCACACCCCTCGGGCACGCCGAGCGTGTCGGCCCACCGTGCCGCAGGCATCGTGCTCGACGGGAAGCTCAGCGAGGACGTGTGGAAGACGCCCGCGCCGGCCACGGACTTCCGCCAATTGGAGCCCAACGAGGGGCAGCCCGCCACGCAGCGCACCGAGGTGCGCTTCGCCTACGACGAGGCCGCGCTGTACGTGGGTGCGCGGATGTACGACTCGCTGGGCGCCGCCGGCGTGCGCAGGCAGCTCACGCGGCGCGACCAGAACGTGGATAGCGATTACATCCAACTGGTGTTCGACACCTTCCACGACCACGCCGGCCGCACGGTGCTGCAGGTGAACCCGTCGGGCGTCAAGTACGATGCGGGCCAGGCCTCCGCCAACGCCGACCCCTCGTGGGACCCGGTGTGGGTGGCCGAGACGCACATCGATTCGCTGGGATGGACGGCGGAAATGCGCATCCCCTGGAGCCAGCTGCGCTTTTCCAGCGCCGTCGAGCAGACGTGGGGAATGCAGATCTGGCGGCAGGCGCAGCGGCTGAACGAAACGTCGATGTGGTCGTTCTGGGGCAGCAAGGAAACGGGCGGTCCGCCGCGCTTCGGGCACCTGGCCGGCATTCGCGTGGAAAGCCGTCCGCGCGGGCTGGAGATCATGCCGTACGCGGTCAGCCGGGCGTCGTACGTTACGCCCACGCAGCCGGGCAGCCCCTTCCAGCACGAGCGCGAGTACGATACCCGCATCGGCGCCGACGTGCGGGCGCTGCTGGGCTCCAACCTTACGCTGTCGGCCACCATCAACCCCGACTTCGGGCAGGTGGAGCAGGACCCGGCCGTGGTGAACCTGAGCGCGTTCGAAAGCTACTTCGAAGAGAAGCGCCCCTTCTTCGTGGAGGGAAGCGGCCTGCTCAGCTTTGGCGGGCTCAACTGCTTCACGTGCAGCAACGTCAGCGGGATGTCGCTGTTCTACTCGCGCCGCATCGGCCGGTCGCCGCAGGGCGGGCTGCCGGAGGAGTACGAGTACGAGGACCGGCCCGCCAACGCCCGGCTGATCGGCGCCGCCAAGCTCACCGGGCGCACGGCGGGCGGATGGCAGATCGGCGCGTTGGAGGCGGTGACGGCGCGCGAGGTGTCGCGCGTGCGCAACCTCACCGGACCCGTGGCGGAGCACACGGTGGAGCCGATGACCAACTACTTCATGGGCCGCGTGCGCCGCACCACCGCGGGCGGCGCCCGCACCTGGGGGCTGATGGCCACCTCCGTGGTCCGCCGCTTCGGCGAGGGCGACGGCCTTCTGCGCAACCAGCTTCCCGCGCACGCCGAGGCCCTGGGCGCCGACTGGAACCTGTACTGGAAGAACCAGACGTACCGGCTGATGGGCAACGTGGCCCTGAGCAACGTCATGGGCGACTCGCTCGCCATCGACCGGCTGCAGCGCTCGTCCGCGCGCTACTTCAACCGGCCGGACCGCGGGCAGGGCTCGAACGGGGTGTTCAGCGACCGGTACGAAACCGGCGCCACCGCGCTGCGCGGCTTCGGCGGATACGCGCGGCTGAGCAAGGAGAGCGGCGACTGGCTGTGGGAATCGTCGGTCAACTACCGCAGCCCGGGGTTCGAGGTGAACGACATGGCGTTCCTCACCCAGGCCGACTACGTGTGGATGCACGGCAACGTGCTGCGGCAGTGGACCCAGCCGGGCAGCTGGTACCGGAACGCGGTGGTGGGCGCGGGCGGGCAGAACCAGGTGAACTTCGACGGCGACCGCACCGACGCGCAGGTGCACGCGTTCGTCAGCGGCACCTTCCACAACTACTGGGAGGCGGGGCTCTACGGACATTATAGGCCCGAGGTGTACTCCGACCGCGCCACCCGCGGGGGCGCCGTGGTCCGCCGTGCGGCCAGCTGGTTCATGGGCCCGCGGATGAGCACCGACTCGCGCAAGCCGGTTGTGCTGTCCATGAACCCCGGCTTCGGCGGGTCGGCCGATGGGGGAAGCTTCGTGGAGGCGAACGCCAGCCTTCGCTTCAAGCCCAGCACCAACGTGCAGCTCACCCTGTCGCCGGCGTACAACTACAGCGACAGCCGGGCCGCCTACGTCCGCCAGTTCACGGACCCGACGGCGACGGCCATGTTCGGCCGGCGCGCCGTGTTCGCCGACCTGGAGCAGCACACCGTGTCGATGAGCACGCGCCTGAACTGGACGTTCTCGCCCACGCTGTCGCTGGAGTTGTATGCGCAGCCGTTCGTGGCCGCGGGCGACTACCGCAACTTCAAGGAGTTCGAGCGGCCGCGCAGCCTGGACCGGCGCACCTTCACCGACACGGAGCTGTCCGTAGCCGCCACGCGCGCCGACGGCACCCCGGGCACGTATCGCCTGGACACCGACGGCGACCCGGCGGCGGACCAGGACTTTCGCTTCGACAACCCGGACTTCAACGTGCGCTCGCTGCGCGGAAACGCCGTGCTGCGGTGGGAGTACCGGCCAGGAAGCACGCTCTTCCTGGTGTGGCAGCAGCAGCGTTCGGATGGGCAGGCGTACGGCGACTTCGAGTTCGGCCGCGACGCCAACGGGATCTTCGACTCCAAGCCCGACAATGTGCTGGTGATCAAAGCCACGTACTGGATCGGCCGCTGATTACTGCATTTCACGCAGAGGACGCAGAGAACTGAAGAGGACGCAGAGAAAAGAAGGTGTTTTTCTCTGCGTCCTCTCTTTTGTCCCTGCGTCCTCTGCGTGAAACTAGGACAGTCGGTCGTGTTCCACGTGAAACGCGCGCGCGTCCAGCCATCCTGGCGGCAGATCCCCCACCTCGTCCACGTCCGTCAGGGGCTCCAGCAGGGCGGGGATGATGCCCAACGCTTCCAGTCGCTGCAGCGTGGCCTGGAGGACGCCCGGCGTGCTCCAGGCGATCCCCTCGAAGATGCCCTCCACCAGCCGCGTGAGTCCCAGCAGGTAGTATCCCCCGTCCCGCGCGGGTCCGATCACGGCCGGGTGATCGGCTAGCAGGGCGATCGCCTGGCGCAGCAGGTCGGTCCGTATCTCCGGCAGGTCCGACCCGATGATGATGACGCGCCGATGTCCATCCGCGAATGCCTGGGCAAAGGCGTCGCGCATCCGCCCGCCCAGGTCGCCATCGGCCTGGGGTAGCAGCGCGGGCCCATCCCCCAGCCATGCGCGAACGGCCGCCTCCGCGTCCGCCGGGGTGAAGTGCACCCGCACCTCCGCGCCCGCGACGGCCAGGGCCTCGCGAACCGTGTGCTCGGCCAGGCGGCGGTACACGCCGAGCGCCGCGTCGGCGCCGATGGAGGCGGCCAGGCGCGTCTTCACCCGGCCCGCTTCGGGGGCGCGCACGAACACCAGGACCGCCGCCCGCGCGTGTGGAATGTCCTGTGCAGACACGCAGGGCCTTGCAGCGTGGCGGGAACCTCGATCACTCACTTGGAATGCCGAATTCAGAAGCGGGGCAGGGCACGCGCACGGCGGCCGTCGCCATGGTCAGCGCGGGCCTGGTGGGCCTCGCATGGATGGTGGAAGCCTCTGCCCGGCAGAACCGCACGCGCATGATGCACCGGCGGATGGTGGAGCTGGCGCTGAACGCACTGAGCGCCGGCGATCCCGTGACCGCACGCCACAGCCGCCGCGTCGCCGATCTCAGCTATGCGCTGGGGCAGGCCTGCCGGATGGCGCGCCGCGATCTGCCTACGCTTCGCGTCGCCGCGCTGCTTCACGACATGGGCAAGATCGACGACCGCTTCTTTCACATCGTGCACTCGCGCAAGCGGCTGAGCAAGAAGGAACGCTCCGAGATCAAGTCTCATCCGCACGAGAGCGCCCATATCCTGGCGCCGCTGGAGCCCGAGCATCCGGGGATCCGCGCCATCGTCTCCTCGCACCACGAGTGCTGGAACGGCAGCGGCTATCCGTGCGGGCTGAAAGGTGACGAGATTCCGCTGGGGGCCCGCATCATCGCCCTGGCCGACGCCTTCGACGCCATGACCCAGCCGCGGAAGTACCGCGACGCCATGCCGCTGGAAGACGCGCTCGAGGAGTTGAGGAAGGGCGCTGGCTCGCAGTTCGATCCCGGCCTGGTGGATCTGGTCCACACCCCCGCCGTGCGGGAGCGCTGGAACGACGTTGCCGAGCGCGACCTGTTCGCGGAGCGCAACGCGGCGTCCGGCGTAACCGAGTAGCCGCAACCCCTCGGTCAGATGCCACCCGCCGAGGCCCTCTGGTAGGTGGCGACCGCTGCCGCGCCCAAGTTTGTACGCATCCGCGGTTAGATCCTTCGGCCCGCGAAGCTTGTGCTATGGGCCGGCTCGGCGCGCCTGGGCCTCATCAGGATGACAGCTGGAGGTGAGCATAGGTGTGGGTAGCGCTCCACACTGGCTCCCTTCCCCCGCGCAGTTTGCGGGGGAAGGGTTGGGGATGGGGGAGCCGGCCCGAGCGCCGGGCCTGCCTGTCCGCACCCAGCCCTGAAGTACCCCCCGCGGTCTAAAGCCCCGTAGGATGGTGAATGAACGACCATTCAATGCCGAACTCCGCCTCCAGGTGTCGCGCCAGGGCCTTCACCCCCCATGTCTCCGTCGCGTAGTGGCCACCCAGCAGCAGGTTCACGCCTCCCTCCTCCGCGTCGAAGAAGTTGTGGTGCGCCCCCTCGCCGGTGATGAACGCATCTAATCCCAGCGCCGCCGCGTCCCCTACGCTCCCTCCCGCTCCGCCCGTAATCACCCCCACGCGACGGACCAACTCCGGGCCGCCGGGCGCCACCGTGACCGGGCCCTCCAGCAGCGCGACGAGCCGCGCCGAGAGTTCGTCACGGTGAATGGCCTCGATCGTTCCCCAGACGCCCACCTGAATGCCCTTGAAGTCGCCCATGCCGCCCTGGATGTCGATGCCCAGCTCGCGGGCCAGCACGGCGTTGTTGCCGACGTCGGGATGCACGTCCAGCGGCAGGTGCGACGAGTAGAGAGGCAGGTCGGCGTCGAAGAGCGCCTTCAGCCGGGCGTAGCGACGGCCGGTGACGGTGCGATTTCCATCCCAGAAGAGGCCGTGGTGCACGATCAGCAGGTCGGCCCCGCCGGTGATGGCGCGCTCGATGGTGGCCTGCGCGGCGTCGACGGCAACGGCGATTCGCCGTACCTCCGTGCGGCGCGAATCTACCTGCAGCCCGTTCAGAGCGTTCGGATAGTCGGGTACGTCCGTGGCCCGAAGGTACCGGTCCAGGTAGGTGACGAGGGCGCGAAGCTCCACGTTGGGAACGGGTTGTGGGCCTTCCCACAAAAATGTGGAAAACCCCGGTGGAAAACGGGGCACCCTGCCTGTGGAAAACAGGCAAGCCGTTGCGGCGCAACGGCTTGAACCTGTTCGGCGTGGATGTGGATAAACCTTACGCCTCTGTGGAGTTCTCTTCCCTGGTGCCCGGCGGAAGCGCCGCCATCTGGCCCTGGTCCAGCATCTGGATCTGGCCGTTGAAGCGCGCTCCCTCTTCCAGTTGCAGGTGCTGCGCGGGGGCGCGAATCTGCCCCTCGATGTCGCTGGTGGCCTGCAGCTCCAGACGGCTCTCGGCCACCAGGGTGCCGCGCAGCCGCCCACCGATCACCGCATCCTGGGTGATCACCTCGCCGACCACCTCGCCGCTCTTTCCGATGATCACGGCCTTGCCGGCGCGCACGGTGCCCTCGATGCGGCCCTCTACGCGCACGGTGCCCTCGGTCACCAGGTCGCCCGTGATGCTCATGCCGGGCCCGATGATGGACATCGACCCCTCTCCCGCCGCCGCACGTGCCGCGACCGTGCGATCGTCCGCGCCCTTCCGTCCCAGCATTCGGCTACTGTGTGTTCGGGTTGTGGATCATCGTAACGGGGTCTACCGGCTGCCCGTTCCGGCGAATCTCGAAATGGAGGTGCGGCGCGCTGGAGACGCCCGTGCTGCCACTGAGCGCAATCACCTCGCCCGCAGGCACCCGTTGCCGCGCCCTCACCAGCAGTTCCGACGCGTGCGCGTACAGCGACTCGTACCCGCCGGGATGCGCGATGCGCACGTAGCGGCCGTACACGCTGTCTTCGCCCACCTCCGACACCACGCCGGAGCCCGACGCCAGGATGCGCGACCCCGAGGCCACCGCGATGTCCATGCCGGGGTGCAGCCCGCCGCGCGTGCGCCGCTGCCCGCGCGTGACGTAGCCGCGCGCCGCCAGCGGCCAGCGGCGGGGCAGGGAAGCGCGTGACGCCGCCGTGGCTGGGTCGCCCTCCCCGGCCGAGTCGCCTGAGGCAGTATCGGCCGCGGGCGCCGCGGAGCCGGCATCCTCCACCCGCGGCAGCGCCATGGAGTCGGCCCCCAGCATGCCCCGCACCTTGGCGTACTCGGTGCTGATCTCCTGCAGCTGCTTCGACAGCTGCTGCATCTGCACGCGGTCGCGCCTGAGCTCGCGCACCTCGGTACGCAGCCCCGGCACCCGCGCCGCCTGCCCCGCAAGCCAGAACCACGACCCCGCCATCATCAGCAGCACGAACGCGGTGACGCCCGCGCCAACCCCCAGCCGCCTCAGCCGACGGTAGGTCAGCTCAAAGGTGCGGGTGTTGTCGCGGTCGTTGGGAACCACGATGACCGTCATCCGGCGTTCGTCCGGCATTTTGAACTGCAGTGCGTGAGTGCGAGGTGCGTTAGTGCGTGAGTGGGCCCGGTGCGTGGGCCAAGTGCGGAGCTCCAGGCGCGGTGCCGTTCACTTCCGCACTCACGCACTACCGCACTCACGCACTATCTCGTTCTGTCCTGCCCGAGCAGCTTCTCCATCAGTCCCTGAAAGTCGTCGACGTTCAGGAACGGGATCTCGATCCGTCCGGAGGTGCCATGCTGGTGGATACGTACCCGCGTGCCGAGCTCCCGTTGCAGCTCCGCCTCCAGGCGGCGGACCTCGGCGTCGCCGCCGGTGGCGCGCGCGGGAGGCTCGGCGGCCTTGCCCTTGCCGGCAGGGCGCCGCGTGCGGACCCGGTCTTCCACGGCGCGCACCGTCATCCCCGTGTCGGCTGCCTGGCGCGCGAGGTCCGCCATCTCGCGCTCGTCCTCCAGCCCCAGCAGCGCCCGTGCGTGGCCCATGGAAAGCGCGCCCTCGTTCACCAGCCGCTGCACCGAGGCGGGCAGCGCCAGCAGGCGCAGCAGGTTGGCGACGGTGGACCGCTCGCGCCCCACGCTCTCGGCCACCTCGGCCTGGGTGAAGCTGAACTCGTCCATCAGCCGGCGATACGCCGCGGCCTCTTCCAGCGGCGACAGGTCGGCGCGCTGAACGTTCTCGACGATCGCCACCACCAGCATGGCGCGGTCGTCCAGCTCGCGGACCACCACCGGCACCTCGGTCCACCCCAGGCGGCGGACGGCCCGCCAGCGGCGCTCGCCCGCCACCAGCTCCCACGCCGCCCCGTCCGGCGCATCAGCGCTGGCGCGGCGAACCACCAGCGGCTGCAGCAGCCCGTTCTGCCGGATGGACTCTTCCAGCTCCGACAGCTGCTCGGGGGTGAACTCCCGGCGCGGCTGAAACGGATTGGGGGTAATGTGCGAGGTGGGAACCGAGCTGGGCTGCTCGACCACCTCGGCCGGCGGCTCGTCGGTGTACTCGCCCATCAGGGCGCTCAGGCCGCGGCCCAGCCGGGCCTTCTTTGCCATCGCCATGGCCTACTCCCCCGCCGCCAGCGCCGGCGCCTCGGCCGCGGCGCCCTTGCGACCCTTGCGGGCGATGACCTCCTTGGCGAGGGCCAGGTAGCTCTTGGCGCCCACGGAGATCACGTCGTAGAGGACGATGGGCTTCCCGAAGCTGGGCGCCTCGGCGATGCGCACGTTCCGCGGGATGGTGGTGCGGTACACCTTGGGCCCGAAGTACTCCTTGGCCTCGTCGGCCACCTGGCGCGACAGGTTCAGGCGGCTGTCGAACATGGTCAGCAGCACGCCCTCGATCTGCAGCCCCGGGTTCAGGCTCTTCTGAACGATGGTCACCGTGTTCAGCAGCTGCGACAGCCCCTCGAGCGCGTAGAACTCGCACTGGATGGGGATGAGCACCGAGTCCGACGCGGCCAGGATGTTCAGCGTCAGCAGGCCCAGCGACGGCGGGCAGTCGATCAGGACGTAGTCGTACCGGTCGCGCAGCGTTGCGATGGCGTTGCGAAGGATGTTCTCGCGGCCGGTGCGGTTGACCAGCTCCACCTCGGCGCCCACCAGGTCGCGGGTGGCGGGCAGCACGTCCAGGTATGGAAAGTGGACACTCCCAATGATGGCCTCGTCGGCCTTCATCCCCTCGATGAGCACGTCGTAGATGGACCGCTGCACCTCTTCCTTGTCGATGCCCAAGCCGCTGGTGGCGTTGCCCTGCGGGTCCATGTCGATGACGAGCGTCTTTTTCTCGGCCACGGCCAGGCAGGCGCCCAGGTTGATGGCCGTAGTGGTCTTGCCGACGCCGCCCTTCTGGTTCGCGATGGCGATGATGCGCGACACGCTCGTCCTCACGATGAGGTGGGGTTGGATGCTGCCCGGGCAATATACGCGCGCGCGCGCGTGGAAAGAAGTGGAAGAGCAAGGCGAGAGCACGATCACCGCGCAGCCGCCGGATGGAGGCGCTTCAGAGATGTTCCACGTGGAACACCGGCGAGAGTTTCGCGCGAGAATCGTTTTTATCGTGTTTCAGCCCCGCAGCCGACGCGCCACCCTCGGAAGTGCGCGCTTGTGGGTTATAAACGATCCTGAGAAGCCGAGTTTGTTCGGCAGGTATTCGGAATCGGTGTCAGCTGGCGGAGGGTGCCCGTTCTCTGCGACGCGGCTTAACCCGCATGAACCCGCGCCACCGTCAACCCCGCTTGCGAACCTCCATCACCAGGTTCTGCAGGTCGCTCGGGCTGACGCCGGGGATCCGCCCTGCCTGGGCGAGCGTGGCCGGACGGATCCTGTCCAGCTTCTGCCGCGCCTCGAACGAGAGCGAGTGCAGCTCGGTGTACGCCAGCGCCATGGGCAGGGCGAAGTCGGCCTGCCGGCGCAGCGCCTCGGCGCGGTTGCGCTCCTTTACCAGGTAGCCCTCGTAGCGAAGCTCCATCTCGGCCGTGGTCAGCGCATCCGCAAACTCGTGGGCCTCCGCCTCCGGCGCGCCACCGACCGCATCCACCAGCGCCGCCGCCGGAACGTTCGGCCGCTTGATCAGCAGCGCAAGGCGCGTGGGCTCGCGGAGCGGGGGGGAACCCGCGGCTTCCAGCAGCGGGTTCACCTGCGCGGGCGAAGCGTTGGTCGCCTTCAGCCAGCCGTCCATCTGCTCCGCCAAGCGCAGCCGGCGGTCCAGCGATGCCATCTGCTCATCCGTCAGCAGGCCCCGTTCGGCGGCCATGGGCGCGAGGCGATGGAGCGCGTTGTCCTGCCGCAGTGTCAGGCGAAACTCGGCGCGCGAGGTGAACAGGCGATACGGCTCATCGGTGCCCTTCGTCACCAGGTCGTCCACCAGCACCCCCACGAACGCCTGGTCGCGCTCCAGGATCAGCGGGTCGCGGTCCAGCGCCGCGAAGGCCGCGTTGGCGCCCGCGAGCAATCCCTGGCCGGCCGCCTCTTCGTATCCCGTGGTCCCGTTCACCTGGCCCGCCAGGAACAGTCCGTCCAGCGCCTTGCACTCCAGGGTTGAACGCAGCTGGTGGGGAGGATAGTAGTCGTACTCGATGGCGTACCCCACCTTGGTCATCCGCACGTTCTCCATCCCCGGAATGCTGCGCAGCATCCGCAGCTGCACGTCGCCGGGCAGGGAAGTGGAGAGGCCGTTGACGTACAGCTCGTGGGTGTCCAGCCCCTCCGGCTCCAGGAATACCTGGTGGCGCGCGGCGTCGGGGAACTTGACGATCTTGTCCTCGATGGACGGGCAGTAGCGCGGTCCCCGGCCCGCAATCTCGCCCCCATACAGCGCCGACTCGTGAAGGCTGCCGCGGATGATCTCCTGCAGCGGCTCTCCCGTCCAGGTGATCCAGCAGGGAAGCTGAGGCAGCAGCGGCGCGCGCTCCCAGACGGAAAGGCGGTACTCGGGGGTTTCGCCCGGCTGCAGCTCCAGCGCATCCAGGTTCACCGAGCGGCCGTCCACGCGGGGCGGCGTGCCCGTCTTGAAGCGCGCCACCTCCATCCCCAGCGCCTCCATCTGCTCGGCCAGGAAGACGGACGGGTGATCGCCCGCGCGCCCGGCGGGCACCGAGGGCGACTTGCCGACGTGGATGCGGCCGCGGAGAAAGGTGCCGGCGGTCAGCACCACGGAGGGGGCGCGGAACTCATATCCTGCCTCGGTGCGCACCCCGGCGACACGCTGCCCATCCATCAGCAGCGACCCGACCATCCCCTGGAAGAAGTGCAGGCCGGGGCTCCGCTCCAGCAGTGCCCGGGCTGCGCGGGGGTACAAACCGCGATCGCACTGCGCTCGCGGTGCCCACACGGCGGGACCCTTGGACCGGTTGAGCATGCGAAACTGGATGCGCGAACGGTCGGTCGCCATCCCCATGATGCCCCCGAGCGCATCTACCTCGCGCACGACGGTGCCCTTGGCTACACCCCCGATGGCGGGGTTGCAGCTCATTTGCCCAATACCTTCCAGGTTGGGCGTCACCAGCAGCGTGCGCGCGCCGACGCGGGCGGCCGCTCCCGCGGCCTCCACTCCGGCATGCCCGCCGCCGATGACGATCACGTCGTAGCGCGTTTCCATTCCCTACCCGTGCGTGTGATGATGGGTGCTGTCCTGTACATCGTGAGCAGGGCTGTGTTCCACGTGGAACATTGCTGCGGACCAACCCTTGGCATACGTGTTGCACCCCCAGGCGACCCCAAGACGGGAACCAGCAACGGGGAGGATGAGGATGCAAGACGAACGGAATACCGGGACGGGGGGCAGTGGCTCCGGCCTCGGTTCGACGGGCGGAAGCACGGGTGGGCTGGGCGCGACGGGCAGCACCGCCGGAGGCGGCTCCGCGGGCGGTGGATCGTCCACCAGCACCGCGAGCAGCAGCAGCGGCGGCGGAAGCACCGGCGGCGGTTCCGGGCTGGGCGGCGGCGCGGCGACCCTGAGCGGGTCGGCGGGCTCCACCGGCTCCACCGGCACGAGTGGATCGGCGGGCGGCACCAACCGCGTGAGCGGCGTAGAGCAGCTGCAGGAGCGCGCCGACCAGATGCTGGAGCAGGCGGCCGAGCAGTTGGAGAACGTGGCCGAAAAGCTCGACAGCGTCGCCGGGCTGATCCCCAAGAAGGGCGTGGGCGAGCGCGCCAACCAGTACGGCCACACCGCGGCCGACACGCTGGAAAGCATCGCGCGCTACCTGCGGGACAACGACACCACCTCGCTGCAACGCGAGTTGGGCGGCATCGTTGCCACCCGCCCCCTGAGCACGCTGCTGCTGGCGGTGGGCGCCGGCTTCGTGGCTGGCAAGGTCCTGCGCTAACCGGAGGAAACCATGGCGGACCTTCACACCACACCCGGCCGGTCCGACGGCATGGGCACGGGATCGGGAGATGCCCCGCTCGGCGACCTGATCCGGCAGTTGGCGCAGGACAGCGCCGTGCTGGTTCGCCAGGAGGTGGCGCTGGCCAAGGCCGAGCTGGTGGGCAACGTCAAGAGCGTGGCTCGCGACATTATCATGGTGGCGGTCGGCGGCGTGGTCGCCCTGATCGGCGCCATGGTGCTGATCCTGTTCCTGGTGCTGGCGGTGGGCGACGCGCTCGACGAGTACTGGCTGGGCGCGCTGATCGTCGGACTGCTGTTCGTGATTGTCGGCGGGCTGCTCGCCAAGAGCAACCTGAACAAGCTCAAGCACGAGAGCGTGGCGCCGACCCGCACCCTCGAGACTCTCAAGGAGGACAAGCAATGGCTTCAGAGCGAGATAAAGCAGGCCAAGCGGGATCTGGCATGAGCGGCACCGGACGCAACGCCGGCGGCTCGGCCGCGATGGGCGACAAGAGCGGATCGGGCGAAGTGCACAGCGGCCTGCACAGCGCCGGCGGCGGCGACCAGTACGAGGGCCTGCAGTTCGCGGGCAGCGAAGAGGGCGGCAGCCGCAGCCGGCTGGGCGGCGCGGCCGAGGCCATCCGCGACCGGGTGGGCGAGGGTGCCCGCAACCTGGCCGGCGGTGTGGGGCCGCGGGTGGCCCGAGCGGCCAGCAGCACCCGCGAGCGGGCGAACCGCGCGATGGAGCAGCGCGGCCTCGTAGACCGCCTTCGCGACAACCCGCTCCCCATCCTGGGCGTGGCGTTCGCGATCGGCTTCGTGCTGGCGGCCCGCGACGATGACGACGACGATGACTACGGCACGTCGAAGGCGTCGCGTGCGCGGCGGGAGCTTCGTGGTGCCCTGATGGGCGGCATCAGCGCCGGCATCGCGCAGGGCGCGCGTGGGTTCCTCAGCCAGACCAACAACCAGGGCAGCGGCTTCCTGGCCGAGTTGATCGACGGCTTCATGGGCGGCCAGCAGGGCGGGGGCAGCCAGGGCGGATCGGCAGGCGGCCCCACCAGCCGCGCCTCGGGCAGCGGCAGCGCGGGCGCCGGCAGTTCGGGCGGACGCTCCGGCGGGTCGACGGGTGGGTCCAGCAGCGGCGGATCGACGGGCGGGGCCAGCGGTGGCGGGTCGGCGGGCGGATACGGCGGCGGCGGCTCGACCGCGGGTGCCAGCCGTACCGGGACGTCGGGATCGGGGGCGGGGAGCACGGGCGGATCGCGTCCTCCCAGCCACCAGGAAGACCTCTGAGGGGATGGCCGAAGCCGGCTATCGCGTAACCGGCCGGGTGCAGGGAGTGGGGTTCCGCTGGTGGACCCGCTCCCTCGCCAACCGGCTGGGTGTTTCCGGCACCGTCTGCAACCTGCCGGACGGTGCCGTCGTCGTCCATGCTCGTGCGTCCGAGGCGCGCCTGGAGGAGTTGCGCGCGCAACTGGCGAAGGGTCCGCCCGGCGCCCTGGTCGACGCCGTCGAACCCCTCCCATTCTCCGCCGACGGCTTCCGCGACGGTGAGTTCACCATCGTCCGCTAATTCCGAAGCTACCCCGAATGAAATCGGCCTTCGAGATTCGCGAAGAACGCGCGATCCGGTTTTCAGGAATACTCTGGCTCGTCTCGCCGTCCCACGCGCGATAAAAGCGAATTTCGAGCGAAATTTCCATCCAGCAGCGTCTCGCGAGGCTACTTGCCCACGCAGAAGCTGCCGAAGACGTGGTCGAGCACGTCATCCACCGATACCGCGCCCACCAGGTCCTCCAGCGCCCCCGCACCAGCGCGTAGGTGCGTCGCCGCGAACTCCATCGGCACCTCGTCGTCCAGTGCGACCAGAAAGTCGCGGACCTCGTCGCGCGCGGTCCGCAGCGCGCGCGCGTGCCGTTCGCGGGTAACCAGGGGCGCCTCGCCCGGCTCGCCGAGAATCCCGCCGAACGCCTTCGGCAGCAAAGTCTGCCGAAGCTCCGGCAGACCATCCCCCGTCAGCGCCGAGACAGACACGGCCGCCATCGTATCCGACGGGTCCACGGCCGCGCCGCCGGGCATGTCACGCTTGGTCCGCACGAGCACCAGGCGCGCAGGTTCGACGCTGGCGACGAACGCCGCCTCGTCCTCCTCCATCTCCCGTCCCGCTTCCACGCAGAACAGCACCAGGTCCGCGACCGCCAGGTACCGGCGCGCAACCTCGATCCCCATGCCCTCCACCATGTCCACCGTCTCCCGCAGTCCGGCCGTGTCCACCAGGCGGAATGGATAGCCTTCGATCGATACCGACGATTCTAGCGCGTCGCGGGTCGTCCCGGGGATGTCGGTGACGATGGCGCGCTCCGTTCCGAGCAGCGCGTTGAACAGGGACGACTTGCCGGAATTGGGGCGGCCAGCGAGCACCGTCATCGCGCCCTCGCGCAGCAGCTCGCCCTCTGGCGCGGTGGCCAGCAGCGCATCGATCCTCCCGATGACGTCCCCGGCCGAGGCGCGGATGCGGGCCGGGGGTACGGGCGGCTCGTCTTCTTCGGGAAAGTCGATGGAGTACGCGATCAGCGCCTCGGTGCCGATGATGGCGTCGCGCAGCTCGCCGATGCGCCGTGAGAGGCCGCGCTCCATCTGGTGCACGGCCGCGCGGTGAAGGGCGCGCGACCGGCCGTCGATCAGGTCGGCGACGGCCTCGGCCTGCAGCAGGTCGAGCTTGCCGTTCAGGTACGCGCGCCGGGTGAACTCGCCCGGCTCGGCCGCACGCGCGCCCGCGGCCAGGAGCGCATCGAGCACCAGCTGGGGGGTCAGCACGCCGCCGTGCGTGGCGATCTCCACCGTGTCTTCGCCGGTGTAGCTGGCCGGCGCGGCGAAGTACGTCACCAGCCCGCGATCCAGGAGTTCGCCCGTCTCAGGATGCCGAAGCGCCACCAGCCGCTGCACCCGCGGCGCGACCTCGCCCGGGGCGGCCGCGACGGCGCGAAGAACGTCGAGCGACCGCGGACCGGAAACGCGCAGGACGGCGACGGCGCCACGGCCCTGCGGCGTGGCGATGGCTGCGATGGTGTCGGCGGGGAAGGGGAGCGAGAGCATGGCGGGATGATGGGGCGGGGCGGAGGCATGCGAAAGGGAGGGCTCCTGTTCAGCCGCTCACGGGGCGTGATCCTGAGCCCCCAAGCGGTTATGGCGGCTTGGGCTCCGCCCTGGGCGACTAAAGTCGCTGCAACAACCACACGATGTCCGCCTTCGCGGACTGGCCTGTTCTCGTGAGAGGCGGACGATGGGGGCTCGCCCCGGGCTGTGTGGCGGATCCCTCGGTCGCTGCGGTCCGGGATGCACGTGCAGGTGCGATACCCGCAACCCATGCAAAAGCGCCCGCCCTCCAACCAGGAGAGCGGGCGCTCTGGCGACGTCCAACGCTGGCGCTACTTGCGCTTCCGATTCGCCGGAATGCGCTTCAGCGCATCGTGTTTGACGGCCACCTTCTGCTCGGCCTTCTGCTTTTCCGTCGCGCGGCGGCGCTCGTTGGCGATCAGGATCTGCTGCGGGAACGAGGCGACGTTCGTCGACGCATAGTACAGGTTCAGTCCCGACGGCATGGCGAAAAAGAACATGCCCATCATCACCGGCATCATGTACATCATCATCCGCGTCTGCTCGTTCTGCTCCATCCCGCTGAGCTTGGTGCTCACCCACTGCAGCCCGAACATCGACACCACCAGGAACACCGGCAGCAGGTACAGCGGATCGCGCAGCGACAGGTCGGGGAACCAGGCGAAGCTGGTGCCGCGGAACTCGATGGCGCTCTGGAACACGAAGAACAGCGTGATCATCACCGGCATGGGGATCAGCAGCGGAAGGCAGCCCGACATCATCGACAGCGGGTTCACCCCCAGCTCCTGGTACAGCGCCATCATCTCGGCGTTCATCTTCGCCGGGTCGCCGCGGTGCCGCTCCTGGATCTCCTTCATCCGCGACTGCAGCACCGGCTGCACGGCCATGTTCTTCATCTGCGCGCGCATGGCCCGCGCGTTCAGCGGCCAGGTGACGCCACGCACCAGGAAGCCGAACAGGATCAGCACCCACCCGTAGTGAAGTCCCAGTGTGTTGTGAAGGCCGTTCAGGGTCCACAGCACGGCGGCGGCGATGGGCCGTACCACCGGCCGCAGCCAGCGGTAGCCGTACGGGTTCACCTCTTCCAGCTCATGCCCCACCGCGGCCAGCCGCGCGTGCTCCTGCGGGCCCAGGTACGCCTGCTGCCGGAACGCGCCGTCGGCACCCAGCGGCTGCACGGCGCGGGCACGGGCGCGGGGCGACTGCAGGGTGTCGCCGCCGAGCGTGTACTTGATGTCGCGCGCCGGCTCCATCTCCACCCGGCTGAACTGCTCGCGCCCGGCGTTGATGAGGGCGATCAGGAAGTAGCGGTCCTTGATCCCCGTCCACACCAGCGGGCCAGCGAGGGTGTCGGGCGCCTGGATCCCGCGGATGGCCTCGCGCTCCACCCGCTCGCGGTTCCATCCCACCACCGCCAGCTCGTTGGCCGAGCCGTGCTCGGGCGAGTCGTGCGGGGCCAGCCCGGTGCCCAGTTCCGTCACCATCTGCGCCTGGGCGCCGGCGGGCAGGCCGATGAAGCGCCCCTGCACGTCGACCGCGTAGTCGTTCGGCCGGAAGGTGTAGGTGAGCTCGGCACGCACCGAGCCCACCGGATCCGAGACGAAGCGCAGCTGCCGCGGCCCGTCGCCCGCGCGCAGCTGCAGCGAGGCGGCGTCGGGGGTGAAGTGAACGCGCCGGAAGTCCAGCGTGTCGCGTCCCACCGCCACGCGGCGCGTCAGCACGTCGCGAGCGCTGCGGGGCACCAGCTGCACGCTGCCGCCGTCCTGAACGTAGCTGGCGAAGAGCGGCAGGGTGGCCGCGTTCAGCGCCGCGCCGCGCGTGGAGAAGCGGTAGTCGTACAGCGGCGAACGCACGTGGACGAACCGCTCGGGCTGGCCGGGCTGCGACGGCGCGGTGGACGGCAGCGAGGCGGCCAGCCCCGGCGCCGGCGTCCGGGCCGGGGCGACCGCCGCGGCGGAGTCCGCCGGGGGGCGCACGGGTGCCGGGGGGGTGCGTGGAAAGAGCGCCTCCCACGCGAAGATGAACGCCGTCGAGAGGACGATGAAGAGAATGAGCCGCTTGGTCTGATCCATCTTGTGGTGGTTCCACCGGGTACGGGTCGGCCCGCTCAGGGAACGGGGTCGAAGCCACCCTTGCACAGGGGGTTGCAGCGCAGCAGCCGCTTCAGCAGCAGCCACGAGCCGCGCGCTGCGCCGTATCGCTGCAGCGCCTCCAGCCCGTAGTGCGAGCACGTGGGATGAAAGCGGCAGACGGGGGGCTTCAGCGGCGAAATCCCCTTCTGATAGAAGCGGATGGCTGACATCATCGCGCGCGCGAGCACAGCTCCTCCGTGAGCGCGGCCACCTCGTCGCGAAGGTCCGCGAACGAGGCGGTGTAGGCTTCGGGGCGGGCACGGAACAGTACGTCCAACGCGAGCCCGCGGTTTCGGAGTGCTGGCAGCACCACGGTGCGCCCCAGGTCGCGAAGCCGGCGCTTGACCAGGTTTCGCTTTACGATGGTGCGCTTGTGCTTGGGAACCACGACGCCCAAGCGCGCAAACGGAGCGGGGGAAGGGGAGACGAACGCGTCCAGGTGGCGCGTCTTGCTCCTCTTCCCCCGTCTGAACAATGCGCGGATCTCATCCGAAGAGGTGATCCGCGCCCGCCTGGGCAGGCCGAAGCCCTGCCGTTCGCCCGCGCCGTCCGAGTCCATGGACCGGGGTGCGCTGCGCGCGGCGTTCGGAACGCCGCTCAGTACTTGCTCGGAACTTCGACCACCAGCTTGTGGCGCCCCTTGCGGCGGCGGGCGTTCAGGACGGCGCGGCCGCCCTTGGTGGCCATCCGGGCCCGGAACCCATGCTTGTTGATCCGCTTGCGGTTGCGCGGACGATAACTCGGCTTCATCGGTCAACCCCTTCGGGTGCTGCGTCGTAACGAGAATGGAGGGCCGGGAAGGCCTTTGTGGCAAAGACAGTGAATGTAGCGGAGGTGGCCGGTTCCGTCAACCAGGGGGCGGCACTCCCGCTTCCCGCCCTGCGGTCACGACTCGAGGTAGCCGATGATGAAACGGGTCAGGTCGCCGAACGTGAGATCGTTGGGGTCCAGATGCAACTCGGCGCACGATGCCGGTAGATCACGTCGAAAATCCTCAAACCGCTCCGCGATGCGCCTGGGGCCTGGAAGGAAGACGGTCTCGTCTGCGTGCGACAGAAGGAAGTTGCGAACGTGTCGGATCAGTTCGGCTGCCTCTCCCCGGTGTGCACGGATGTCCTGGCCCGCGATGTCGGAGATGTACCGCTGGTACCGAAACCGTTCCGCATCCAGCACGACCCCTGCCTTCCTCGTCTGGTCGTACGCCCCGAATGCCTTCGCGCCCAGAAAGATGCCGAGTTCGAGCGGCATGTTGAACCGCGGCATCGGGGGTTCGCCATCCGACTCCACGCGGGAGATGTCGTGGACCGAAAGGCGGCAGGAGCCGATCATCGAGATGATCTTCTCGATCCGAACCTGGCTGCTGTCGTCGACCTCCAGAGCACACCGCGGATAGTACCCGCACTCGTAACCCGCAAAAGTAAGCGCCTCGAACAGAGGCCAGTACTCGCGGTCGAAGGGGCAGTTGACGAACACACTGTTCTCGTAGGAGCGCGCCATCAGTCGGCCCCGTCCTTGTGGGGACGTCCGTTCTCCGGACCGGACTGATCCGCATCGTTCACTGGATCATCGGGGCCCCACAGACCCGGTTTGGGATTCGAGCCGCGGACCTTGCGGAACGCGGCGGCTGCTTGCGCAACGGTTACGCGGGAACTCTCGTGCGCCGGCTGAAGCTCCGGGAGCCGCTTCTTCACGCTCTCCTCCTTGGTACCGTAGATTCCGTGCTCCGGATGCGCAGATCCGGTGATCTGAACGAGCTAAAAATACCGCTCTGGACCGCGCTCTCCAAGGCTTTTTACCCGCCACGGCTGGGCCAGTCGCTACGACACCACGTGTGGGCCGAAGCCGCCACTCCCCCCGACAGAACTCCGGTGTCGGCGCATCACGACTTCCCACTCCCCGCCAGCGCACGCACGCCCTCGCCGAACGCACGCCTTCGCGACGGAGATCCATCGGCTGCTCATAATCATCCGCTCGCGATTTGTCTGCTACCCGTTCAGCGCACCCACGCTGGTCGCATTCCCGATGCTTGTTCGGGGGAGCTTCGGAAGCCTGCCGAATCCGCAGGCGGCCCGGAGGCGACACCGCTCGTACCTGGGTCACAAACGCAGGTAACTCCAGGCACTTAGCGGGCTTTCTTGACTTATCCACAAGGCAGTTCTACGTTGCCCGGGTGTCGTCTGCGGTCGCCGTCCTGCTGCTGGATGTGATGGAGCTCACTGCCGGGGAAATCTGGTCGCGCATTCTGGAGAGCGCCAAGACCGCGCTGCCGGACCAGGCTTTCCGCACGTGGCTGGCGCCCACGCAGGCGATCGCCGTCTCCAACGATCTTCTCGTCGTCGCCACTCCCAATCCGTTCGCCGTGGAATGGGTAGAGGAAAAGTACGCCGACCTGCTCACGCGCATCGGTGAGCACCTGTTCGGGCGCCGCTTCACCCTCTCCGTCCAGTACCAGGGCAACGGCAAGGTCCCATCCGTGCCTGCCGCCATCGAGTTCGCAGAGCCCGCTCCGCCCCCGGCGCCCGCGCCTCGCGTGGACACCGCGCCCGCGCCGTCCGCCGCCAACGCACCGGCGGGCCACGCCGCCCCGCTGAACCCGCGCTACGTCTTCACGCGGTTCGTGGTGGGCAACAACAACCAGCTGGCCGCCGCCGCGGCGCACGCGGTGGCCGAGGCGCCGGCGCGCGCGTACAACCCGCTGTTCATCTACGGCGGCGTAGGGCTGGGCAAGACGCACCTGATGCACGCCATCGGTCACGCCATGCTGGAGCGCGAGCCCCACAAGCGCGTGCTGTACATCTCCTCCGAGCGCTTCACCAACGAGCTGGTGAGCGCCATCCAGGAGGGGACGATGGGCGAGTTCCGGCGGCTGTACCGGCAGATCGACCTGCTGCTGGTGGACGACATCCAGTTCCTGGAGGGCAAGGAGCGCACGCAGGAGGAGTTCTTCCACACCTTCAACGCGCTTCACGACGCCCAGCGCCAGATCGTGCTGACGTCGGACCGTCCGCCCAACGCCACGGGGCTGGAGGACCGCCTGGTCAGCCGCTTCGAATGGGGGCTGGTGGCCGACATCAAGCCGCCCGACTTCGAGACGCGCATCGCGATCCTTCGCCGCAAGGTGGAGGAGGACCGGCTGGAGATCCACGACGCCGACGACGTGCTGTCGTTCATCGCGCGCAACCGCACCTCGTCGGTGCGCGAGATCGAGGGCGCGGTCATCAAGCTGCTGGCCTACTCGTCGCTCACGCGGCGCCCCATCGACCTGGCCCTGGCGCGCGAGGCGCTGGGCAACCCGCTGGGCACCGACGCGTCGGGCGCGCCGGGTGGCGTTTCTCCCGAGCGGGTGCGCGACAAGGTGGCGCAGGCGTGGAACACCACCAGCGAGGCGCTGCAGTCCAAGAAGCGTACCAAGGACCTGACCATCCCGCGACAGGTGGCGATGTACCTGATCAAGGAGATGTTCGACCTGGCCCTGGTGGAGATCGGAAGGCTGTTCGGCGGGCGCGACCACAGCACGGTGATCCACTCCGTCTCCAAGGTGGAGGAGGACCTGGTGGCCGACCCCGAGCTGCGCCGCAAGGTAGACGAGCTGCGCGCGTCGCTCCGGTAGGGGCGCAGACCCGGCGAGGAGCCGGCAACAGGCGCGCACGATAGCCGAGGGCACACGAGAGCGTGCAGTCCACGAAGGTGGACTTCGTGTGCTTGTTGCAGCGAATTCATTCGCCCGCGCAGTCGGCGGGTCCCGGGGTCGACGACGCGTCATCCCTGTCCGGAAGCAGGCCTGGATCCGGACGGGGAGACGCCGGAAAACACCGTGGACAACCGGTGTGGGAAGTTCGTGGAGAAGTTGTGGAGTACCGGGCTCGGGTGTGGGAATGGGTATAGCGTGGGGAATCGGGCAGTTCTCCACAACCTCAGTCCACAGGGTCCGAACCGGTTCAGGTGGTTGCGAGAGCACAGGTTGGTAGGGCGCGAGGGGCGGTATCCACAGATCCACACCCTCTACTACCAATACTAGATTGGATATCTATATGGTGGTAAGAACCCTTCCCCGTGGAGAACGGGTCACCCTCGAGCGTTGGCGACCGACGTATGCGATTCACGATCACGCGTGAAAACCTGCAGCAGGGGCTGGGCGCGGTGGCGGGCAGCATTCCCACCCGCACCACGCTCCCCGTGCTGTCGAACATCCTGATCGAGGCCGAGGACGGTGCCGTCAGGATGAGCGGTACCGACCTGGACACCGCGGTGTCGGTGCGGGTGGCCGCCGACGTCGCCGAGGCCGGCGCCATCACCGCGCCTGCCAAGAAGCTCCAGGAGATTGCCCGCGAGCTTCCCGGCACCGTGGAGTTCGGCACACAGGGCGACGCCATCCAGATCACCAGCGGCCGCACCAAGTACCGGCTGAACGGGCTGCCCCGCGACGAGTTTCCCGCCTTTCCCAAGGTGGACTTCGCCGAGAGCTGGCGCGTCACCGGGCAGGAGCTGCAGCGGCTGATCACCCACGTGTCGTTCGCCGCGTCGACCGAGGAGACGCGGCCCATCCTGAACGGGGTGCTCTGGCAGCTGGGCGAGGGCGAGATGCGGATGGTGGCCACCAACGGCCACCGCCTGGCCAAGATGACGCTGTCGGTGGAGAACGGCGCCGCCGCGGTGCCGCCGGGCGACTTCATCGTGCATCCCAAGGCCCTGGGGCAGGTGCAGCGCCTGTTCCGGCCGGACGAGACGGTGGAGGTGGGGCGCAGCGAGAACCACATCGGCTTCCGCGGCACCGACGTGCAGATCTTCACGCGGCTGATCGAGGGGCCGTACCCCAATTACGAGCAGGTCATCCCCAAGGACAACGACAAGTCGATGGTGGCCGACAAGGGCGCGCTGCAGGCGGCCGTGCGGCGCATGGCCATCGTGGCGAGCGACCAGACGCACCGCATCCGCCTGTCGCTGGGCGGCCCCATGCTGCGCTTCGCGGTGGAGACGCCCGACGTGGGCACGGCCACCGAGGAGCTGCCGGTGGAGTACGATGGCGATCCGCTGGAAATCGGCTTCAACGCGCAGTACCTGCTGGAGCTGCTTCGCTACATGCCGACCGACGAGGTGAAGATGAGCTTCAAGGCACCGGAGCGCGCCGCCACCATGCAGCCCATCGGCAACGAGGACACGCCCGACTACCTGTGCCTGGTGATGCCCCTGCGGCTCCTGAGCTGACCGGTAGTGCCGCCGGCGATCCGTTCGCCGGCGGCACCATCCGGGTGCGTTCGTCTCCCCCAACCCAGCCGCTCACAGAACATGTCTTTCCTGACCTCCTGCCGGTTCCTGGCAGCCGGCCTCCTCCTCTGTTGCGCCCCCCTCGAAGCCCGCGCCCAGGAAAGCACCCGGCCCGAGGCGATCCTCACCCGCGACGAGCTGGTCGCCACGGGCCGGCCCACGGTGGAGGCCGCCGTGCGCCGGCTGCGGCCACAGTGGCTGCGGTTCCGCAGGTCGGCCGACCAGTTCGTGCAGGTGTACGTGGATTCGGTGCTCGCCCGCGATTCGGCCGTGCTGCGGACGCTGCAGCCGCACGAGGTGCGGTGGGTGCAGTACTCGACGCCGGCCGAGGCGCGCGTACGCTTCGACTCGCTCAACCGGTCCGGCGCCCTGCACGTTTCTACCCGGCTGCCGCTGTCCGCGGCGCACCCGCCACTTCCCGCCAAGCCGGGGTTCCATCCCGGTGCCGGGCTCTCGCTGTCGGCGCTGCACCTGCAGCCGGTGTGGGGGCACAACTACTTCGCGTTCATGGAAGGCCCCGGAGCGGCGGTCACCGGCTCGCTTCCCCTGGGTCCCGAAACCATGCTGATGGGCTCGGTTCGATACGCGAACCTGGACGAGACCTGTTCGTGCAGGAATTTCGAGGGTGCGCCGAAAGAGGCCGCCACCGTGCTCAGTGGAGAGGTCGGCGTAAAGCTGTACGGCGGAGGATCCCGCGCATACGCGCCGTTCCTTACGGCCCTGCTGGGGCTTCACCAGGTGAACTGGGAAGCGGCGGGTACCCTGCACCCGGCGCTCTCCCAGACCGGCACGGCGGCTTCCGCGGGCGCGGGCGTCGACGTACGAGTGGGCGCGCGAATGCTCCTGAATGCCGAAGCCCGCGTGTCGTTCGTCGGCTTTCAGCACGGGCTCGCGGGGCGGCTGGGCTCGCTGGCCCTGGGCACCACCGTCCTGCTGGGCCGCTGACCGTGCCGGATGCAGCCGCGTGGATGCGCCGCAAACCGCTGGTTTCCGTGTGCCTGCTGGCGTTCGCCGCGTGCACGGACGGGCCTACCCAACAGCCGCCCGCCGAGGTTCCCGCCATCGTGTTCTGCCGCGGCGGAATCGTGACCTGCTGGCTGACGGCCGTGAACCCGGACGGCACGGGGGCGCGGCGGCTCTCGCCGGACCCCGCCACGGAGCCGGCCTGGTCGCCCGACGGCAAGCGCGTCGCGTTCATCAACTGGAAAGACCAGAACGCCGAGCTCTACGTCTGGAACGTGGACGGATCCACGCGCCGGCTCACGCGTACGGAGGCGCGCCGGGAGATGTCACCCGCATGGTCGCCGGATGGTACCCGGATCGTGTTCGCGGGCTGGGGGTCGGGGGTGGAGCAGCACCTCTTCGTGATCGATGCCGATGGGAGCGGCGAACGCCAGCTGACCGGCGACGTGCGCCAGGGCTGGAGGCCCGACTGGTCACCGGACGGACGGACGATCGCGTTTCAGGTAGATCGCCAGATCATGCTCGTAGACGCGGACGGCTCCAACACGCGGACGCTGGGTTCCGGCGAGGGGCCGGCCTGGTCTCCCGACGGGACTCGGATTGCATATTCGCGCAGCGGCCTCTCGTCGCCCGACGTGGGCGGCCTGTATACAATGGCTGCTGGCGGGGGTGACGTGCGGCGGGTCACGACGGGTTTGGACGACAGCGAACCGGACTGGTCCCCGGACGGAAGCGGGATGGTCTTCGTGCGGAGCAGCGGCGGGCGATTGGCGCTGCACGGGGTGAACGCCGACGGGAGCGGCATCCGCGCCGTCGCCAGCGACTCCCTCCGCAACCTCCAGCCCTCCTGGCGCCCCTGATGGGGAGCCGCCGGCGGACGATCGACGCATGAAGCCCTCCCGGAACGACCCGTGCCCCTGCGGCTCGGGAAAGAAATACAAGGCCTGCCACCTGGCGGCCGACGAGTCTGCCGTGCGTGCGGAGCGGAGGCTGGGACGCCCGGCTGCCCTGGAGGCCCGGGTGACGGAGGTCGCCCGCCGCGCGCCCGTGTGGGAAGCCGACGTGGTGCCCCTGCAGGAGATGTTTCGCGAGACCGGCGAACCCGGGTCCCTGGTGATCGTTGGCGCGGGGGGAATGATCGTGTCCGGCGACGTGCTGGCGCGCCGCTGCGTGGGCCTGGCTGCCCGCGCCGCCGCCGTCCTGGGCGCCGTCACGGCGGCGGGCGCGAAGACGGGGCTGCTGCCCGAGCGCCTGCGCGTCCGCGATGCGAAACTGGCCGAGGTGCTGGCGCCGGAGCTGGAACGCCGCGCCATCACGGTGGAATCCGGCGTGCTGGCCGAGCTGGACGAGGCGATCGAGGGGTCGCTCCAGCACCTGGCGCGCGGGGGTGCCACCGGTGCCGCAAGCACCCTGTGGGCGTGGGCCGAAACGGAGGCGACGGCCGACGAGCTGGCCGAGTTCCACGGCGCGGCGGCGGTCTTCTTCCGCGCGGAGCCCTGGCAGGCGCTGGCGGACAGCAACACCCTCATGCTTCGCTTCCCCGGCGAGGACGAGCCCTGGGCGGTGAGCGTGATGGGCGCGGGGGGCATGTACTACGGCTTTGCCATCTACTCGGACCTGAGGGACCCGGACATCCTCGCCGAGCAGGAACCAACGGGCGGCGAGTTCATCTCTGCCATGCGGGGCTGGTCGCTGACGCTCAGCTTCGACGCGCCGAAAGATCTGTCGAGGCCCATGCGGCGCGAGGTGGCGTCTGCCGGGTGGGAGCTGGCGGGCTCCGACGCATATCCCTCGCTGTTCAGCCTGCGGCTGCCGGGCCGCCGCATCACCGCGGAGCTGCTGAACCGCCTGGCCAGAGCGAGCCGGGCCATCGCGGCGTTCACGAGCCAGGAACGGCCCCAGGTTCCCTTCGTGGACCCGCTGACCGGCGTCACGGTCGCGTTCCTGCACGCCGGAAGCGCGTTGCCATGGCCGCCGCTGGAGCAGGCACACGCCATCGGGGCGGAAGGGCCCGGGGCAGACCCGGAGGCGGTGCTGAGGGTGCGCGGCGACCCGGACCTGGTTGGGCCGGACGAGGCAGAGCGGCTGGACCGCTTTCTCGCGTGGCTGGATGGGCAGCGGCCCTCTCGTGCGGCGCGCGAACGTGAGGCCAGAACGGCGCTCACCTGGGGGCGCATGCTGGTCGCCTCCAGTCTGCCCGCCGGCTCCGCCACCGAGTACGACCTGCGCAGGTTCCTGTACGAGTTCGTCGTCGACTTCGATCCCATCCCCAAGGCGATCGCCAAGCACCTCACGCGCTCGCTGCGCCGCCTGTTCCGCTACTTCGCGGAGCACGAGAGAATCGTCTACCCCTGGGCCGACAGGGTCCTCGCGGAACTCGACGAGATCGCCCACGGGGTGGACGACGTTCGCGACGTGCTGGACGCGGCCGGCGGATACGCGGAGGAGGACTACGAGCGGCGTCTGTTCATCCCGGCGCCCACCGTACCGGGGCTTACGCGCGGCTGGACGAGCATGGCAGGCGCGGCCGCGGCGCGATGGCAGGAACTGCAGCGCCGCTGGCTGATCTGGTACGACGAGGCCGTGCGGTCGGGGATCACGGACCTGGGCGATCTGCACGACGTGCTGGTCGGCAGGCAGCGCCAGTGGGAGAACACTCCGCATCCCGACCTGGGCGGCCAGTCACCCAAGCGCGTGTTGAGCGATTTCGAACGGGAGCACCCCGGCGAGGCGGAGGACTGGGACGAGGACGATGAGATGCTCGACGACATCTTCTGACCCGGCCACCGGCCGATGCTCACCCGGATCGGCGTGCGGAAGATGAGCGGGCGCCGCATGCCACGCCGGCGGACACTTCTCCTGGCGGGATTCTGCATGGCGCTCCTGGGCGGCATCCTGTGGTGGCGTAACACGCGGCCGTCGCACCAGCGGGTGTGGCGACCGGAGCAGGCCGTGCTGCCAACCGTGACGTTCGACGGCGGCCGCGTGCACGTGAGGAACGTGCGCGACTTCACCTTTCGGTCCGAGACCGACTTCACCCCCGGGTACCGCGACCGCACCTACGACCTGGGTCGCATGAAGCGCGTGTGGTTCGGCCTGTCGCCCTTCAACACCGACTGGCGCGGGCCGGCGCACACCTTTTTGTCGTTCGAGTTTTCCGACGGGCAGTTCGTCAGCGTGTCGGTGGAGGCGCGGCGGGAGGCGGGCGAGGAGTACTCGGTGTGGAAGGGGCTGCTGCGCCGGTTCGAGGTGATCTACGTCATCGGCGAGGAGCGCGACGTGATCGGCGTGCGCGCGGTGACGTGGAAGGACGCCGTGTACCTGTATCCCGCCAAGGCTACACCGGACCAGGCCCGCGCGCTCTTCGTGGACATGATGAAGCACGCGCAGCGGCTGGAGCGCGAGCCCGAGTTCTACAACACCCTCTGGAACAACTGCACCACCAGCATCCTGGAGCCGGTGAACCGCATCGCCACCGAGAAGATCCCCTTCGGCGTGCGCGTGGTGCTTCCCGGCTACTCCGACAAGCTGGCGATGGACCACGGGCTGCTGGACACCGACCTGCCGCTGGAGCAGGCGCGGCAGAAGTTCCAGGTGAACGAACGCGCGCAGGCGGCCATCCACGCACCGGACTTCTCCACGCGCATCCGTTCGTGAATCATCCGAAACGAAAGCGCCTCCGTCCCGACGAATCGGCACGGAGGCGCTTTTCACATAGCGGGGGCGGGATTCGAACCCGCGACCTTCGGGTTATGAGCCCGACGAGCTACCAGGCTGCTCCACCCCGCGGCCATGGACAACGCAGAGAGTGTGTTTGAAGCCAGATACTTGGGTATCGGTGGGTGCCATCCCCTCGGTTTCCGCGATGTCAATCAAGACTCCGCGTCTGCCTTGGGCTCAGGCCCCGGCTTCAGAACTATCGGCTCAAACGTGAAGCTCTCTGCGCCGTCACGCGATGAATGTATCAGCGCGCCAAGTTATTGTCAACCACTGGCTTAGCGCTTCGCGACGATGCGGGACAGGATCTCGCCCGCCAACTCGCGGTTGTAGTCGGCCCTGCCTTCGCGCACCTGGACGAACACCTCGGAGCTCGCGTTGGTCTCGCGCTCGACGGCTACGACCACCTCGGCAGTGCCGCGCCGGCCGTTGATGGTGATGTCGTTGCCAATCGCCGAGCCGCCGCGGCCGGGCCGGCCTTGGCGGTCCGTCAGCTCGATGCCCATTTCCTCGAACACGGCGGCCGTGGACTCGAACACCTGGGGCACCTGCGCGTGCACCAGGGCCGTGGCGCCGCGTCCCGTGTAGCCGATGCCGCCGGCGGCGCCTACGGCCGTCGGAGCGCACGCGGCCGTCAGGAGGCAGAACAGGGCCAGGCCGATGCGGATTGCCGATCGGGGGATTGCGCGCATTGTCATTCTCCTTGAGGATGGCTGGATGCTTCGGGTGGAACGTTCGTGCCGGGCAGACCGTGACGGGTCTCACGCGGAGGCGCGGAGGTCGCGGGAACGAACGGGGCGCCTGCAGGATCATCCGGCCCCGTCGTTGCTTGTACAATGCGCGGGCGCGAACACGATGGCAACAGGGGCGAGCGATGACGACCGCAGCGGCGACGGGGGGCGGGGAAGGGTGGACGCACCACGAGGCGGTGGTGAACAACGTCCGGCTGCACTGGGTGGAGGCGGGCGAGGGGCCGCTGGTGGTTCTCCTCCACGGATTTCCGCAGTTCTGGTGGGCGTGGCGTTGGCAGATCCCGGCGCTGGCGGCCGCGGGCTTCCGCGTGGTGGCGCCCGACCTGCGCGGCTACAACCTGTCGGAAAAGCCGGCGCGCGTGGCGGCGTACCGCATCGAGCAGCTGATGGCGGACGTGGTGGGGCTGGTGCGGCACCTGGGGGTGGAGAAGGCGCACGTGGTGGGCCATGACTGGGGCGGGGTGATCGCCTGGTGGATGGGGATGCTGGCGCCCCAGCACGTGGACCGTCTGGTGATCCTGAACGCGCCGCACCCCAGGGCCTTCGCCCGGGAGCTGATGACGCCGGACCAGATGCTGCGGTCCTGGTACGCCGCGGCCTTCCAGCTGCCCATCCTTCCCGAGGCCGCGTTCCGCCGGGGCGACTTCGCGCTGCTCGAACGCATCTTCCGGGGCGAGGCGGTGCGGCCCGGGGCGTTCACCGACCAGGACATCCAGCTGTACCGCGAAGCCGCGGCGCGACCGGGCGCCATCAAGGCCATGCTCGACTACTACCGCGCGGCGGCCCGCCACTCGTCGCCCCGCTCCCGCAGGATCGCGCTGCCCACGCTGGTGATCTGGGGCGACCGCGACCCGGCGCTGTCGGTGCGGCTGACGAACGGGCTGGAGAAGTGGGTCCCCGACATCCGGGTGGAGCACCTTCCCGAGGCGAGCCACTGGGTGATGGAGGAGTTTCCGGACCGGGTGAACGAGCTGCTGCTCGGGTTCCTGCGCGAGGGGGCGAGCTCGCATGCGTAGCACTCGTCCCGTCACGGGCCGGGCATGAAGCGCGAACTGGCGCGGAAGGCGATTCACGTGTCGTCGACGGCGCTGCCGCTGCTGGTGTGGGTGGTGCCGCGCCCGGTGGCGCTGGCGGTGCTGCTGCCCGGTGCCGCCGTCGCGCTGGGGATCGACCTGGCGCGGCACCGGCACCGCGGCTTTCGCTACCACTTCCTTCGCCGCACGCGCACCATGCTGCGCACGCACGAGCGGCACGGGCTGGCGGGGGCCACGTACATGGCCGTCGCGTACGCGGCGGCGCTGGTGCTGTTTCCCAAGCCCGTTGCGGTCGCCGCGATGCTGTTCAACGGCTTGGGCGACGCGGCGGCGGCGCTCGTCGGCAAGCGGTGGGGGCGGCACCGCACGTCGTGGGGGAAGAGCTGGGAGGGATTCGCGGCGGGGCTGGTGACGGACCTGGGGGTCGCAGGAGCTGTCTGCCTGGTGGCCCCCTCAGTCCCGTTCGCGGCCGCCGCGTTCGGGGCGCTCGTCGCCTCCACCGTGGAGTTCGCCCCGCTGCCGCTGGACGACAACGTACGCGTGACGCTTGCGGGCGGCGCGGCGATCGTGCTGGGGATGGTGCTGCTGTCGTAGTGCCGGGAGGCCCTCACCCGTCCTCGCTTATGCTCGTCCACCCTCGCCCACAAACAGCGTGCGAGAGGGGGTACACTTCAGTAGAGATGTGCACTCAAGCCATTGGTGCACGATAGCTTGTCATCCTGAGGCCGAGCCACGCCGCACTTGCCCGCCCACGATTCTACGCGGGCCGAAGGATCTTGCCTGCGTCACTTCTCAGCCCGGGCGCGGCAGCGGTCACCGATCCGTGGACCTCGGCCCCGCTGGGGCGACTAAAGTCGCGGCAACGACGGCCCGAAGTCCGCCTTCGCGGACTGCATCCACCCACCGCGCTGACACGCGGCACACCGAGGATGTGCGCCGGGAACGCAGAAGTGGGTAGCCGGGGGCTGCGCCGGAGGTCCCAAGACGCACCGGGCTGGCGCCCTTCCCCCGCGGGGTTTTGCGGGGGAAGGGTTGGGGATGGGGGGCGCCGCGGCATGCGCCAAACTCCGTCGTTCCGCGTGGTTCCGGTCGCGTCTCGGGTCTGGGTGCCCGCTGCCGCGCTCCGGCTTCAAGGTGTCCGCGGCTAGATCCTTCGCCCCGCGGAGGGTGGAGTACGGGCCGGTACGGTGCGCTTGGGGCTCAGGATGACAGGCCCCCGCGCCGGCCTCGGCCGAAGCGCGATCGAATTCGCCCCTCTCCCGCTTGCGGGAGAGGGGCCGGGGGTGAGGGCAGCCGCGGAGTGCGCCGGACCTGGTCGAGACGCGTGCGAAGTCCGCCCTGGCTCCCATCCATCCGAAGCGCACCAGATTGGCGCCCTTCCCCCGCGGGGGTTTGCGGGGGAAGGGCTGGGGATGGGGGGCGTCGGCGGGCCGCGAAACAACCTGTCGAACCACGACCGAACTTCCCCCCTCTCCGCACGCAGTTTGTGCGGGGAGGGGCCGGGGGAGGGGCATCCTTCAGATCTGGTCCTGCTTGGCCTCGTGGTGCGGATGCGTACCCTGCCAGGGGAACCGCCCCTCGATCTCCACCTCCAGCGAAAAGCTCAGGAACGTCCGGATCAGCACGATCAGCCCCAGCACCCCCAGGTTGTGGAACGACGGCTCCACGGCCACGGTGCCGATGATGTCGGCGATCACCAGGAACTCCAGCCCGAGCAGGATCCCCCGCCCCAGGTTGCGGCGATAGCCCTGGTACGCCTTCGCGAACCCGCCCGCCCGCCAGTCGTGCAGCATCAGCACCGATGCCACCATGGCCGTCAGCACCAGCATCAGCACGCCGCCGATCTCCACCCACACCGCCACCTGGTGCGCCGCGGCCTCAACCCACGGCATCCGCTCCCCCATGGTCTCCCCCCTTTGTTCGGGTGCATCGCCCACCGTCCAGCCGGGCAACGACGGTGCCGCGCCCACCCGGGCACACGATTCGCAGCCCGCCGCGCGCACCGAAAGCAGTCACCCGCGCGCAAGCCCATGACCCGTCGTCACCAGATCGTCGCCGCCGTCTGCATCCTGCTCGTGCCCATCCTGGTGTGGGCCGCCGTTCGCCTGGGCGACGCGCGCGACACACCCGAGCGCCCCCGCGCCCCGGCCGCCGCCGCGGAGGCCGTGCAGGGACTTCATGTCGCCGTGCCGCCCGACGTGGCCGAGCTGCTGCGCGATGGCCGAAACTGGCGCGCGGCTCGCCGGCTGCGCGAGCTCACCAGTCCGGGCAGCGATCCCGAGCTTCTTCTCGTGGCCGCCAAGGCCGAGGCGGGGTGGGGCGGATGGGACAACGTCCGCGGGCTGCTGGAGGGAAAGCCCTGGCTGGAGCGCGTGGGCGGCGGCGACGGGTGGTACCTGCTGGGCCGCGCGCGTGAAGAGCAGGGAAAGTGGAACGAGGCCGCCGAGGCCTACGCCCGCTACGTGCGGCTGCGCGCCGACACGGGAACGGCCGCCCTGCGCGGCGAGCGCGCCGTGGGCGAGCTGAGGCACGCGCTGGCGCTGCTGCGCGCCGGCCGCGCTGACGATGGCATCCGCGCGCTGGACCACGCTCGCACCCATGTGCCGGCCGTGTCCGGTTGGGTGACCATCCTCGCGGCGGAGGCGCTGGCCAGCCGCGGCGACACGGCCCGGGTGCGCACCTTCCTGGATGGCGCCGACGACCTTCCCTCGCCCACTCGGGCGCGGGGGGCGCGGCTTCGGGCGCACCTGGTGGCGAACGACCCGGCGGGTGCGCGCGTCCTGGCCCTGCGCTTCCGCGAGCAGGCGACGGAGCCGGGCGAGCGTGCGGAGATGGCCGTGGCGGCGGCGCGCGGGGCGCGGGCGGCGGGCGATGCGGCCGCGGCGATGGAGCTGCTGCGCGCGGCCATGCGCGAGGCGCCAGCGAGCGCGCCCGCCATCGAGGCGGCGCGGACCATCGGCGGGATGGCGGGGCTGACCGCGGCGGACCGGCTGGCGATCGCCACGGTGTACGACCGGCACGGCAACAAGGCGCGCGCGGCGGACGGCTACCGTGCGTGGCTGGCCGCCAACCCGTCGGACGCGGTGGTGAGGCTGCGGCTGGCGAACGCGCTGTTCGCGGCCGGGCGGTACGCGGAGGTCGACGCGGCGGCACGCCCGCTGTTCGGCGCCGCGCCCGAGACGGCGGCGCAGGCGATGTACGTCACCGGCCGCGCGCAGTTCCGGCGCGGCGCGCGCGACCAGGCGCGGCAGACGTGGGTGAGCGCGGCGGAGCGCTTTCCCGGCGTGGCCCCGGCCGCCGAGGCGCTGTTCATGGTGGCCGACATGAGCCACGACGCGGGAGACGCGGCCGGGGCGCGCGCCGCGTATCGCCGTGTGGCGGACCGCTTTCCCGCCACGGAACGCGCAGGGCTGGCGCTGATGCGGCTGGGCGGGATGGCGTTCCTGGCGCGCGACTACGCGGGGGCGGCGGCTGCGTACGACCAGTACCGCACGCGCACGCCGTCCGGCAGCTTCTGGCCGCAGGCGGCGTACTGGGCCGCGCGCGCCCGCGCCGCCCGGGGCGACAGCGCCGGGGCCGGCGTGCTGTACCGCGAGGTGCGCACCCGCGAGCCGCTGTCGTACTACGCCCTGCAGTCCGCGGAGCGCCTGCGGCAGCCGTATTGGCCCATCCCCCTGCGGCCGGACCCGGCGGACGACGCGGCGGCGCGCGACAAGGTGGCCGGGTGGATGTACGGCGTGGACCTGCTGCGCGCGGCCGGGCTGGACACCGAGGCCGCCGCCGAGGTGGACCGGCGGATCCGCGAGGCAGGCGACGACCGCGCCGTCCTGTATCCCCTGGCCGAAGCCGTCAACGAGCGGGGATACACGTCGGCGGGCATCCGCGTCGCCATCAAGATGCAGGCGGCGGACGAGCCGGTGAGCGCGCGCCTGCTCCGCATCCTGTATCCGCTGCCGTACCGGGGGATCATCGACGGCGAGGCGCGCCGCACCAACCTGCAGCCGGCGCTGGTGGCGGCCATGATCCGCCAGGAGTCGTGGTTCAACCACAAGGCCACCAGCGGCCCCGGCGCCCGCGGGCTGATGCAGGTGATGCCCGAGACCGGGCGCGGGCTGGCCACCGGCGCCGGGCTGCGGCAGTGGAACGCCGAGCTGCTGTACAACCCCGAGATCAACGTGGCGCTCGGCACGCGGTTCCTGGCGGACCAGATGCGCGCCTACCGCGGTTCGCTCCCCAGCGTCTTCAGCGCCTACAACGCGGGCCCGGCGCGGGTGACGCGGTGGCGGCAGCTGCCGGAGTACCGCGACGAGGAGCTGTTCACGGAGCGCATCCCCTTCCAGGAAACGCGCGACTACGTGAAGATCCTCACCCGGAACACGGCCATCTACCGGGGACTGTACGGAGGGGGAGGGGAATAGAAGCAAACGGGGGCGGCTCCGACCTGGAGCCGCCCCCGTCGATCGGCCGACCGCTGGATCAGCGCGTCCGCCGGCCGGTGATGGCGCCCGTGTCGCCGCCCAGCGTCCAGCCGCCGGTGAAGGTGTCGCCGGTGAACGTCATCCGGAGGGTCAGGTTGCCGGTGGGCGTCTCGGCCACCACCGTCAGCTCCTGCCCGGCGGCTGACGCCGAGCGCACGGTGAACTCGGGGAACTTGAGGGTGACGACGCGTCCGCCGTACGCGCCCGGGGTGCCGGTGATCTCCATCGTACCCGTCACCGCCTCGCCGTTGACCTGCGTGGCGAACTCGTACTCGCCCACCGGGTTCAGCGCGGCCGATGGCGACGTGGCCACGGTGGTCGTCATGGTCGTGGTAGCGGTGGCTGGGGCCGCCGCTTCGGGGGCGCTGGTGTTTGCCGTGGCGCAGGCGGCAAGGCCCAGGCTCAGGGTGGCGGCAAGGATCGATTTCATGAGATTCGATGTGGGGTAGGAGGACGGCCGTCGGGAGTGATGCCGCCGGCGTCGCGCATTGTACGCGCCCGGCCGGAAACGGAACAGGGCTGCAACGAAAACACTTGACAGCGCGGCCCGCCGCACGCACCCTAGCGAGTTCGTTTTCGTTCCACGCGCGCGCCAGGCCGGCGTGCGTTCCTTCCCGCCCGGTTCCGGGCACCGTTCCCCCGAAGGCAGAGGTCCCTCGCCATGCACGATTCCGCCCTCTTCTCCCGCCGCGCCGCCGCCGCGGGCCTGCTGTTCCTTGCCGCCGCCTGCGGTGGCGACGAGCCCGGCGAAATGACGGCCAAGCCGTCGGACGTAGACCAGACCACGTCGATCACCCCCACGGAAAAGGAAGTCGCCAGCTTCCAGGCCCCCGCCGACAGCGTGCTGACACCGCGGCAGGTGGAGGCGTACCTGAAGGCCAGCCTGCTGCAGTACGATCTGATCCGCGACGAGGCCCCGGGGCTGCGGAAGCAGGCGATGGCCATGGAGCAGCGCGAGCAGAAGGGCGGGGTGATGAACGGGCTGCGGAACGTGGCCGCGGCGGGCAACCTGATCAACGACTACAGCCAACTGATCGTGGGCAGCTACCCGCGCGCCTCTCGCACGCTGGGCTACAACCCCGCCGAGATGGAGTGGGCGCGCGCGAGGATGGGCGAGGTTTCGGCGTACATCATGACCAAGCCCATGCTGGAGAGCATGGTGCAGCAGGCGCAGACCATGCGGCAGAGCGCCGAATCGTACCGTGGCCAGCCCGGCTTCAGCGACGAGCAGATCGCCGAGATGATCCGCAACGCCGACGACATGGAGCGGCAGGCCAAGGAGCAGATGCAGGCCGGCGGATCGGCCGTACGCAACTTCCAGGTGCTGCGCCAAGCCCGGCCCAACGTGACGGACGAGATGTGGATGACGGTCTCCTTCGCCGGCGCAACCGGGCTGATGGCGCTGCCCGCGAGCATGACCTCCGATTCCGACACCACCGCGCAGCGGCAGCTGAACGAGTGGCGCCAGGTGTACACCGACGCGCTCGCCAACCGCGTGACGCCGGGGATGGAGCCCGAAAAGCCCGAGGCCCAGTCCACCGCCGGGGAGAGCTGAACCTGTCCGACACGTCCCCTGCACCGGCCGCCGGCCGGCCCGCGTCGGCGCTGCTCCTGGGCGCCACGGGGCTGGTAGGTGGCCACGTGCTTCGCCTGCTGCTGAACGTCCCCGCGTACGAGCGGATCGCCGTTCTGGGCCGCCGCCCCACCGGACTCCGTCATCCGAAGCTGACCGAGCACGTCGCCCCCCTGGACCGCATTGCCGAGCACGCCGGCGCGTTCGCGGTGGACGACGTGTTCTGCTGCCTGGGCACCACGCTGCGCACGGCCGGCTCGCGCGAGGCGTTCAGCGCGGTGGACCTGGATGCCGTTGCGTTGAGCGCCCGGCTGGCGGCGGAGCAGGGCGCCACGCGTTATCTTCTGGTGACGGCGGCGGGCGCGGGCGTGCGCTCGCCCTTCTTCTACAGCCGCGTGAAGGGCCAGGCCGAGGAGGCGGTGACCGCGCTTCCGTTCGGGTCGACCGTGATCCTGCGCCCGTCTCAGCTGCTGGGGGAGCGCGGAGAGCGGCGGCCCCTGGAGGCGGTGGCGCAGCGGGTGATGTCGGCGCTTGGGCCGGCGTTCGTGGGGCCGCTGCGGCGCTACCGGGCGATCGACGCGGCGGTGGTGGCCCGGGCCATGGTGCGGCTGGCAAGGCAGGCGCCGTCGGGCGTGCGCGTGATGGAATCTAACGAGATCCAGGAAATCGGCGGAGTGTAGATGGCGGATCGTGGGGATGGGCGCGGGGAGCACGAGTTGCCGGACGGCGCGGTACCTCTTCCACCGGAGGCGTACCGACCGCCCGGCGGATGCGGATTCAGCGGCTGCATGTGGATGGTGATCATCGTCTTCAGTCTGCTGATGGCGCTGCTGGTGTTCGGGCTTATCACCCGCGAGTGGATCACGCCCGTCGTGGCGCCGCGATGAGCGAAGGGCGCGCATCCCTCGAAGGATGCGCGCCCTTGTCGTCCACGCGGAGGTGCGGCGATCAGACCTTGATGAACAGCTGGCGGCGGTACATCAGCCCCATCAGCCCGGTGAAGAGGGCCACGAAGCACAGGGCGAACGCCAGCGACGCGTCGTGCGCGGGCAGCCACGAATCGAACGCCGCGTCGAAGATCCGCTGCTTGAGGGCCACGCCCCCGGGCTTGATGATCCCCAGCAGGCGCGCGACGATGCCCGACAGGAAGAACGCCGCGATGGCGTTCATCCCGAACCACACGAAGGGCGCGGCCCAGCGCCGCCAACCCCGTACGTCCACCATCCAGTAGCAGACGGCCAGCGCGTGCAGCGCCAGCCCGGCCGTCAGCAGCACGTACGAGCTGGTCCACAGCGCCTTGTTGATGGGGAACACCTCGTTCCACATCCACCCGAGCGTCACAGCTGCGGTACCCGCCAGGAACAGGCCGACGAGCCGGTCGGCCGGGGACCGCCCCGACCTCATCCACCGCCCCGCGAACACGCCCAGCAGCACCGTCGCCACGGCGGGAAGGGTGCTCAGCAGCCCCTCGGGGTCCCACGTCTTCGCCGACTTCCACAGGTGGTCGGTGCCCAGCACCGCGCGGTCCACGTACGCCGCCAGGTTGCCGTCCTTGCTCAGGTTGCCCGCGCCGTAGCCCGGGACGGGCACCAGCATCATCGCCGCCCAGTAGCCCAGCAGCAGCGCCGCCGTGATGCCGACCAGCGCGCGGTGGCGGGTGAAGAGCACCACGGCGGAGGCGAGCAGGAACGCCAGGCCAATGCGCTGCAGCACGCCGGGTAGCCGCAGGTGCACCACGTCCAGGTTGTAGTAGGGAAAAGCCGTCAGCAGCAGGCCCAGCAGCACCAGGATGGCGGAGCGCTTGGCCGCACGCGCGAACAGCCCGCCGGGCGCGTCGCCTGCCTCCAGGCGCGGGAGCACCGAGAACGCCATCGACACGCCCACGATGAATAGAAAGAACGGAAAGATCAGGTCCGTGGGCGTCCACCCGTGCCACGCGGCGTGCTCCAGCGGGTCGTAGACGGCGCTCCACGTTCCCGGGTTGTTCACCAGCAGCATCGCCGCGACGGTGGCCCCGCGAAAGACGTCGAGCGACACCAGCCGCTCGGGCCTGGGCGGCACGGCGGGCTCGAGGGCGGGCGCCAGGGGGCGGGGTGCGGCAAGCGTGTCGGTCATGGCGGCTCGTGGGGGAGGAGCGTGGCGGATGCTGCACTCTGCATCCTTGCACCCTCCCCCGCAAGCGTCCTCGTTCGAGCGCGGGAGCAGCGGGATGTCATCCCGAGGAGCGGCCACGCCGAACCTGCCCGTTCGCCGGAGACGGCAGCGACCGAGGGATCCGCCACACACTCCGCGCCCCGCCCCGAACTCACACGCACCTGCGAGCTCTGCGACGGCGGTCTCACACGGAGGGCACGGAGGACACGGAGGAGGGGGGACCGCATGACGAGATTCCGGCGGTCTGATACGTTGCCCGGATCGTGCAGGATCGTCCATCGAGGACGCGCCGACCTTCACTCGATTGTCTCAACAGACCAATGCGATCGATCACACGTCTCTCCCTCGCCGCCGCCGGAACCGTCATCGCCCTCGCGGCGTGTGGGGACGACGGGCCGGGTGTCATTGCCGGGGATGCGTTCCTGGTGCAGCTGGAATCGGAGGTGAACCTGGCCGGCATGCCCG
This sequence comes from Longimicrobium sp., assembly GCF_036388275.1. NCBI lineage: Bacteria > Pseudomonadati > Gemmatimonadota > Longimicrobiia > Longimicrobiales > Longimicrobiaceae > Longimicrobium > Longimicrobium sp. The sequence goes on along the minus strand of NZ_DASVSF010000023.1, from coordinate 58,730 downwards.
TTCACCTGGTGACGGGTGACGAGCTGCAGATCGATTCGGCGCTCGCGAAGCTGTGCCCCCCGCGCCAGGCAGCCGACTCGGCGGCCCTCGCCGCGGCCCACGTGCGCGCCTGGCAGGAGCGCGGGCGCATCCTGCAGGCGCGTCGCACACGGTCCACCCGGGCCAGCGCGCAGGCCCGCTTCGCGTTCGACAGCGTGCCTCCCGGCGAGTACCGCGTCTGGGCCGACACCACCGTCGTCGGCGAGCGCTGGACCTGGCTGGCCGACGTGCGCGTGCGTGGCGGCGACACCGCGCGCGTGGACCTGACCAGCGCCAATCCCGACGAAAACCCCTTCCGCTGCCGCGGGTAGGCGCGCACAACGAAGGGGTTCGTAAACGGCTGCTGCGCGCCGGTTCGCATCTTGCCGAACGGGAAGGGCTGGCCGGCAGCGGAGCCGGCGGCGAAACCCGCCAGGAGACCATGGCTGGATTGGAAGGCCTGCTCACCGGCCACACGCTGGTGAAGCGCTACGAGATCGAAGACGTGATCGGCCGGGGAGGGTTCGCGGTGGTGTACCGCGCCACCGACCTTCGCCTGAGCCGTCCCGTGGCCGTAAAGGTCATCACGCTCACCGCCGTGGATGCCGCGGCGCGCGAGCAGCTTCGCGAGCGCCTGCACCAGGAGGCGCAGGCGGCGGCCAGCCTGCCGCACCACCCCAACCTGGTGACGGTGCACGACGTGGGCACCGACCCGGAGCTGGGGCTGGACTTCCTGGTGATGGAGCTGCTGGTCGGCGAGAACCTGTCGCAGTACTTGGCCACACACGGGCCGCCACCGACCGAACAGGCAATCCGCATCCTCCGCGACACCGCCGAGGGGCTGGCGGTGGGGCACCGCGAGGGATTGATCCACCGAGACGTCAAGCCCGGGAACATCTTCCTGGCCGAGGCGCACGGGGGCGAGCCGCGCGTATGCCTGGTGGATTACGGCATCGCCCAGGTGATCGAGGACGACCAGACGGTCACCCGGGGAATGGGCTCCACCCCGCTTTCGCCCGCGTTCGCCTCGCCGGAGCAGCTGCGCGGCGACCGCAACCTGACGGCCGCGTCCGACGTGTTCAGCCTGGGCGTGGTGGGTTACCAGCTGCTGACGGGCGAGCGGCCGTTCGTGGAAGAGGCGGGGCAGGTGCCCACCACGTGGACGGTGCGCCGCCCCATCCGCGAGCTGAACGCCGAGGTGCCCGGCGCGGTGGACGAGGTGCTGATGCGGGCGATGTCGGAAAGCGCCTCCGACCGCTATCCCGACGCGGACTCGTTCGCCGACGCACTGGACGCGGCGGTGCGCGAGGACGACGAGACGGCGATCGCCCCCGCGGCGATGGCCGGTGGCGCCATGGGTGTCGCGGCGATGGACGACGACGTGGATGATGGCACCGTGGTGGCGCCCGCGGCACCGTCTTCAGCGCCTGAGCTGGCACCCGCTGCTCCGCCGGTGCGACCGGTTGCCACAGTCGTGGCGACGGGGTCCGAGCACCGCGATCCGCTGCCGCCGCCCAGCACCGCGGCGGCCAAGCCGAAGCGCAGCAACACCTGGCTGATCGTGCTGATCGCCGCGCTGGTGCTGGGCGCGGGTGGCATGTGGGCCATGGTGTCGGGCGGCGGAGGGGGAGAGCCGGAGAAGGAGGCGGCGACCGGCACCGCGCTGAAAGAAGGCGAGCCCGTGGAGGGCAGCGGCGAGACCGGCGAGGTGGTGACCGGCACGGAGATCGAGCCCTCCACGCCTGTGTCGTCCAACAACCCGAGCGAGGGCTCCGCGCCCTCGCCGGGCGAGGAGCTCGCTGAACCCGCCGCGTCCGGCAGCACCCCGTCGAATCCTGGAACGGCGTTTCCCCCGGCGACCAGCCAGCCTGCGCCGCAGCAGCCGCGCGCACCAGGCGCACAGGTGCCCGCCCCGCGGCCACAGCCTCAGCAGCCCCGGCAGCCGGTGCGCCAGCCCGTGCGTCAACCGGTTCGCCAGCCGGCGCGTCCGCCTGCGCAGCAGCCCCAGCGGCCGCCGCAGACCCAGCCGCAACCGCAGCAGCCTCAACCCCAGCAGCCGCAGCCTCAACAGCCGCAGCCCCAGCAGCCGCAGCCCCAGCAGCCGCCTCAGCCGCAGCCGCAGCAACCGACGCCGCCTCAGCCGCCGCAGCCGACGCCGCAGCCACAGCCGCAGCAGCCCGTGCCGCCGCCGCCGACGCCTGCTCCGCGCGACACCATCATCATCCGCAACCCGCCGAGTGCGGAGGCTGCACCGGTCCGCTAGGAACAGAACGTCTCACGCGGGAGGTCGCGGAGAATACAGGAGAGGCATCTCCGGTTCTCCGCGACCTTCGCGTTTCACGAGAAGTCGTTTCGCGTATGAACCCCTCCGCCGTTCTCCGCGACCTCCGCACCTCCGCGTGACACCCGCAGTTACTCCACCCGGCGAACCGCGAGCGCGAGGTCTGTGGTCACGGACACGTTCTCGATCCACAATCCGTCATCGCCCGTGACCGCCAGCTCGAAACGGGAGTGCTCTGCGCCGGCGCGGGTGTCCCACGCAACGATCGAGTAGCGGCCCGGCTGCAGCCCCGGCACGCCGACCCGCGTGACCAGCGGCTCGGCGTCGGTGCGCACGCGGCCGTCGGGGGTCAGCGACTCGGTGCGGAGCAGCCACACGATCGCCTGCGTTTCGTCACCGCAGCCGCACACCGTGAGCCCCAGCGTTCCCAGCTGGATTTCCAGGTTCAGGTTCCGTCGGCGGAACCGCGGCCAGTCGATCAGCCCCAGGAAGCCGGTGACGGCCTGCTGCGCCCGGCGCATCCCAGGCGTCAGCTTGTGCACCTTGCGGTTGGGCCAGCGCATGCCGCCGCCGGCCCCGCCCGACGCCAGGTGCGCCCACTGCATGTGGCGGAAGTACTCGTCGTCGAACGCCTCCGGCAGCGTCTTGTTCTTGTCCTTGAAGGCGTGGATGGGGCCGTGCTCCGTGTCCAGGTACGGGCGCCCGTCCCGGATTTCGCCCAGGGCCTCGCGCACCAGCCGCCCCGTGTCGATGGCCGCCGCCACCGTGTCGGCCGGGTCGTCGATGCTGCCCGCCATGTAGATGTGCGTCGTCGCGAAGTCCAGCGACGGGTGGCGGTAGACGGCGTCGGCCAGCGGCAACTCCGGACTCCCCCGCAGCTCGGGGCCGAACATCGACACCGTCTGCGGGCGCGTCCGGCCGTACAGCCGCCTTTCCAGCGTACGGACGTGCTCCGACATCTCGGCGATGAAGTCGTTCATCACGTCGACGCAGTCCAGCTGCGAGTCGGCGTGGGCGGGGTGGATCTCGTTCCACAGGTCCCACGACATCACCACGCCGCTGCCGCCCCACCGCTCCACCATGAAGCTAAACCGGTCCTTTACCGCCTTGCGCGTGTCGCGGCAGCGCAGCAGGTGGTTGGCGCCGCTGCTCGGTCCGCCGTTGTCGCGGTTCAGGGGGTGCTTCGCCCAGCGGATCCAGGTCCAGAAGGTGTCGTACGGCGTAAGCATTAGCCGCAGGCCGTGGCGCGAGCAGAGGGCCACCAGGTCGTCCCAGAACTGCACCACGGGACGCGAGAACCGGCCGATGGGCCGCTCCAGGTATTTTCCCTGGTGCGCGCACTCCAGCATCATGCGAATGACGGTCACCCCATGTTCCGCCAGCCAGCGCAGGTGCCGGTCGGCGGCTTCCACGTCCTTGCGGCCGTACAGCGGGCTCAATTCCCGCCAGGTCAGCGCATCGTTGTAGCCGATGGGCGTCCACGCCGCCCCGGTGTCGTCCTGGAAGTACGATCCCGCGACCGAAATCCACGGAAGCTCCACCGCCTCCAGCGGCGCGAGTGCCGGCGCGGGTGCGCGCCGGCGAGTGGCCACCATCGTCATCGGCGGCTCGCCTCCGCCTGCGGCAGCGAAGCCCTGCTATCCATCGCGTTCTGCACGTAAGTCGTCAGTCCCGGTTCGTCACGAAGAGCATCCCTCCCGCCTACGTCGTCCATCTACAGCTCGGCCGCGCCGTGCATCCGCGCGCGAAGGCCCGCCTCCGCCGCACGCGTCCCCGCTGAAGGGGGCGAACGGAAAGGCCATGGTCATGACCGTCAGCCTCATGCGGCGGCTTCGCCCCCTGGAGGCGCCGGGCGGAGATCGAGGCCTGGCGGGGGCGAATAGATCCGGGGCATCGACAGCACGAGATCCGGCTTCGCCGATTGTGCGCTCCCCTTATCCCGCGGCAGGTCGAGGCTCGCCAGCCCCAGCTCCGTGATGGCCTTGGCGGCCCGGGCGCGCCACTCGTCGCCCGTCATCCATCCCCAGAGTTCGTAGTTCAGCTTGCCGGGGCGGGGAGGACGGGTGAAGTCGTGGCCGGGGGAGAGGCGGAAGCGCTCCACGTCCCGCGGGAGGAGGGCGAGCGTGTCGCGCTGGGAGGCGTGGCAGGCCATCATGCGTTCCTTGTTGGCCACCTCGCGCTCCGACAGCGTGAGCGTCACCTCCTCGCCCCCGTGCCCCGGAGCGAAGGCGCCGGCCACCACGCGGCCGTCCACGGCGTGGTACAGGGGGAACTCGACGATGCCGGGATACGGGTCTCCATCACGGGCCATCAGCGCGCAGGCGGCGTGCACGGCGAAGGAGACGGCGTCGTGGTCCGGGTGGCCGCCCTCGTACGCGGGGGCCAGCACCACCTCGGGAAGGTCGGAGGCCAGCGCGTCGCGCATCCGCAGCGCCAGGTCCGCCAGGTCCGATGACGCGTCCTGGTCGGGGATGTCCCACTGCTCCACGCAGTCCCATCCAAGACGCGCCATCGCCAGCGCGCACCGCAGCTCGCGGCGGCGAAGCGCGGCGTAGTCCTCGCGCGTGGCGGGGGTGGGGTCTCCCCAGAGTGCGCGGTCGAACGGGGCGCCGTCCGTGGCGCACACCAGCCGCACGTCGGGCAGGCGCGCCAGCACGGCGCCCGTCCCGGCGGTCTCGTCGTCGGGGTGGGCGATGGCTACCAGCACCCGCGGCGTGGCGCCGTAGCCGCGAAGCCAGCCGAAGAAGGTCTGGGCGTCAGCGGCCATAGCGGCGCACCATCCGCGCGCAGAAATCCACGAACTCGCCGACGTCCTTCGGCGGGCTGGTGTAGTGCGGCACCATGCCGCGGTGCTCGGGCGTGAAGCAGAAGGTGACGGTCACGTCGAACTCCTCCAGCGCCTTCATCTGCCGGTCGAACCAGGCCAGCGAGTTGGGCCGGTCGTCGTCGGACCAGCTGAGGCCCGTCCGCAGCTTCTTGACGCCCAGCTTCCGCAGCCAGCGCACGGCATCGTCCAGCCGGTGGTCTTCGTAGTGGAACCACTGGCAGATGCCCAGCTCGCCCGCGTGCTGGGCGAAGACGTCCATCGCGGGCTTCGGCGTCCCGTCCTCACGCACCAGCCCCATGTGAAAGTGGCGGAAGTACGACGAGCCCTCGCGCTGCTTGTGGCGGGTGGTGGCTTCCCACTGCCCCGGCAGGTCGAACAGGCTGTACCAGTGCACCCGGTCGGCCCGGCCGCGCAGGACCTCGGCCGTGCGCGTGAGCCCCTCGGCCTGCACGGCGTCGCCGGCGAAGGTGCTGATGCCCACCTCCGTCACCCACACGGGCAGCTCCGTCACCGCCTGGACGGCCGCCAGCCGCTGCGGCCAGTCTTCGATGCTCCACAGGTTCCAGTCCAGCGGAAACCCGTGCACCGCCACCACGTCCATCGAGTCCAGCACCCCCAGCCCCTTCATGTGGGCGATGAAGCGGGCGTCGATGGGCGAAATGCCCCCCAGCACCCGCTGCACACCCGGCGCCTCCGAGTGGATGGCGTCACCCGCGGCGCGGGCCATCTGCGCGAAGATGTGCCAGCCCGGGTCTACCCCGAAGTCCCAGTGCGACGTGTTGTTCGGTTCGTTCCATACCATCGCCGCTTCGATCACGAACCCGAGCCTCCCCGCGCGGGATACACGGCCCGCGGCTCGTTGTCGGTGATGGTGCCGCGGCGGCAGAGATACACTTCCTGCTCGGGATGCTCCAGGATGTCGAAGCCCGCGCTGCGCAGCATGGCCTCGGCGCCCGCCGCGTTGGGCACCCACCAGTTGGTGGGGTCGCCGCAGTAGCGGTGCTCGATGAAGTACATCTGCGGATAGCCCGGCCGCTGGAAGTGGTCCTGCTGCCAGAAGTGGTAGTCGGGGTCCACCGGCTCCACCTCCGTCGCGCCGCGCTGCATGCTCTGGAAGAGCAGCAGGTCGCCCACCACGTGCTCGTGCAGCAGGTCCAGGGCGAGCAACGGGTGGCGCAGGTGGTACAGCACGCCCATGAAGATCACGAAATCGAACTTCTCGCCCAGCTTGGCCACGTCGTACACCGACAGGTTGTGGAACTCGATGTCGGTGTAGCCCTCGATCTCGGCGGCGAAGCGGGCCTGTGTCAGGTACAGGTCTTCGCTGTCGATGCCCACCACCCGGCTGGCGCCGCGGCGCTTCATTTCCATGCTGTAGAAGCCGGCGTTGCACCCCACGTCCAGCACCGTCTTCCCCGTCAGGTCCGTGGGGATGGCGTGCGCGAACGACTGCCACTTCACGGCCGGGTAGTCGCCCAGGAAGTGCTCGGGCGCGGTGCTCACGCCGCGCAGCTTCAGGTTGTGGAACCAGGGGCCCAGCTCGCGGATTTTGCGCTCCAGCTCTTCGGTGCCGTTCGCGGTGCCTGGGGTGTGGGGCGAGATCAACGTCTCCTCCGGATCGATTGGATGTATGGGGTTCCGCTCACGCAGGCGAAACGCCGGCGACGACGGGAACGTGCGCGGCGGCGATGGCGGTGCCCAGCGCGCAGAGCGGCGTGGGCCCCTCGGGAGCCGCGTGGCCGGTGAGCGCCTGGATGGCCTCGCGGTACCCGTGCAGCGTACCCACGTCCACGTACGTCTGCCCCGCGCGCACGGCGTGGGCCACGCCGCCGCGCGCCAGCCACGCGTTGACCAGCGTGCCGATGTACTCGTCCTGCCTGCCGCGCTCCTGCCACAGGTCGTGGAGCTCGGCGAAGCACCACCCGGGAAGCTTGAAGGCGCCCCACACCCAGTGCGTGGTGGCTCCCGGCTGCTTCACCTGGATCTCCTGCACGCGCCCGTCGTCGTCCGTCACCACGGCGTCGAAGAAATCGGGGCGCTCCACGGGAAAGAGCAGGAACGACAGCGAGTCGTCGCCCAGCGCGCACAGGCCGTCCTCCGGAAACCAGACGGTGTCGGGCAGCCCGACGACCACCTGCTCGTCGCGGTGGATGAACGGAAGCACGCGAAAGATGCTGTCGCACAGCCCCGCCGGCTTGGGCTGTACGGCGTAGCACACGTCCGCCGTGCCGAATCCGCCGCCGTAGTACTGCACGATGTCGCTCTTGGCGGGCGAGATCACGAAGCAGATCTTGCTGGCCCCGGCGCGGATCATCCGCTCCACCAGGTACTCGCTGACGGCCTTGGGCCGCTCCACCCCGTCGCCGTCCACGCGGCTGCCCACGGGAAGCAGCTCCTTGCTGAACGCGAGCGGCTGGATGCGGCTTCCCGCGCCCGCCGCCGGCACGATTCCCCACATGCTCACGCCTCCCCCGCCGCGGGTGTGTCCCACTCCGCCGCGCCCTCGGCCGCGCCGAAGGCGGCGTCCAGCACCTGCTCCAGCTCCGCCACCCTCCGCTCGGAGGTGTGCTCGTCGAGCGTGCGCTCCCGGGCGGCCCGCGCCAGCCGGTCGCGCTCGCCGTCGTCCATCTCCATGGCCGCGATCACGTCGGCCGTGTCATGCGCGACGACGATCTCCGCGCCGGGGGTGAAGAAGGCGTCCAGCCCCTCCCACGCATCGCTGACGACGGGGCAGCCGCACGCCGCTGCCTCGAACAGGCGGCCGGAGGGGCACCAGCCCATTTCCGCCATCGCCCGGCGGGTGACGTTCAGCGTGAACCGCGACGAGCTGTAGAACGTGGGATGGTCGCCCGGTGCCAGGTGGCGGCGGAACCAGGTGTTGCGGGTCCACGGAAAGCCCTGGGGATACTGCGCGCCTGCGATCAGGAACCGCTGGCCGGGCAGCTGCCGGGCGGCGTCGATGAACAGCCGTTCCAGCGCGGCCTGCCGGTCGTCGGCGTAGGTGCCCAGGTACGAGAGGTCCGCGCGATACTCCTCCGTTGCTACGGCGGGACGATGGACGTCTGGATCCACGTGGCCGTACAGCGGCGCCACGCGGCGCGCGCCCAGCCGGCTGCGCAGCTCGCGGAGCGCGGCGCCGCCGGTGTAGCTGAGCACCAGGTCGAAGTCGCGCAGCCCCCGCTCGCCCACGTACGAAACGGGCCGGCCGCTGGCCAGCGCATCGAGCGTCACGGGCGTGTCCAGGTCGTAGAACGTCTTCACCGCCGCGGGCGACGAGAGGACGAGCTCCGTGGCGGCGAGGGCGTCGGCCTGGTAGCTGGTGACCATCGCCACGTCGGCATCGGCCAGGTGCGCACGGGCGAGGGGTAGATTGGCCTCCCAGTCCGGGTACAGGACCAGCGTGGCGCCGGAAATTGAATCGAGGTCGCGGTTGTCGGCGTAGTACGGAACGTCCTTCTCGAAGAACACGACATCGTGCCCGCGTGCGGCGAGGGCGCGGATCAGCCCCCGCCAGAGCGTGGCGTGCCCGTTGCCCCACGACGAACTGACGGTCAGCCCGAAGATGACCAGCTTCATGCAGTGCCCACCGGGTGGTCGGAATGTGCGGGCTCCGGGCCCTGGGTCGTGCGACGTGCTCACGGAGCGGACTGGGCAGAGTAGCAAGGTCCGCACCGTATTCCGTGCACTTTTCGGAGCAGCTTCTACAAGGCTTTGCAAGTAGATGAACGGGCGGAACTTCGGCGCAAAGGCAGGTTTTTGCGTCTCCGGCCTCCGTGGGATTGGGCCGGCCGTCCGAGGCGGAGCGGGTGAACCATCCCTGCCGCCGAGCAGGGGGACCCGCGGGGATCGGGGTGGTTCGACAGGGGCCGGCGCATGCCTCGGCTGGCCCCTCCCCCGGCCCCTCCCCGCATGCTGCGCATGCGGAGAGGGGAGAATTCGATTGTGGTGCCGCTGGCCTCGCGCACTCGACTGCGCGTGCAGTCCGCGAAGGCGGACTTCGGGCCGTTGTTGCCGCGACTTCAGTCGCCCCAGCCGGGCAGAGGCCTCGGCTTTCGTGACCGCTGCGGCGCCCGGGATGAGAAGTGGCCGCGGCTGGATCCTTCGGCCCGCGAGGTGCCCGGTACGGGCAAGTGAGGCGCGCCTGGGCCTCAGGATGACACCCGGTCCGGGGCGCGCCACAAGCCCTAACTCACACCGCCGCAAGCCAGTCCGCGAAGGCGGACTTCGTGTGTTTGTTGCAGCGAATTCAATTCATTCGCCCGTGCAGGGCCGACGGCGCCCGATTCCTCGGTCACGAAAGCATCGGCCCTCCCCATATCCTGGAGAGGGCCGATCAACTTCCGCACTCACGCACTTTCCCACTCACGCACTCCCAGCGGCCGTCCTCTCCTGCTCCGTCGGCTGCTCCACCCCGGGCTCGGACACGCGCTCGCTCTCGGAGTCGGCGGGGATGGGGATCTCGTGCACGTAGAACATGTCGTGCTTCGCGTCCTCCCGAACGCGCACCAGCGACACGTTGAACACGGGCACCCCGCCCGGCGTCTTGCCGCTGAAGGTGCCGTGGTGAGCGTGGCCGTGGAACGCCACGGCCGCCTTGAAACGGTCGATGGGCTCCACCAGGCGGTCGTTGCCCAGGAACGGAAAGATCTGCTCGGGCTCGCCCATCACCGTGTCCATGATGGGCGCGTAGTGAAGCAGCACCACGCGCACCGGCGTGGAAAGACGCCGCAGCGCGTACTCCAGCTTCTGCGCCTCGTCCAGCGACGTGCCCACGAAGTCCTTGGTCTCCTGCTCGCCGAACGCCGTGAGCGTGTAGCGCCCGAACCCGCCCATGAAGCCCTTGACCCCCGCGAACCCCACGTGCTCGTTCAACTCGAAGGGCGACTCGTCGAGCAGGTGGACGCCGCGCGCGCGCAGGATGGAGTTCACCTTGTCGACGTTGCCCGACTCGTGGTCGTGGTTGCCCAGCACGGCCAAAATGGGCACGCGCACGTCGGACAGCTCCTTGACCACCACCTCCACCTCGGCGGGAATGCCGCGGCGGGTGAGGTCGCCAGCCAAAAGCAGGATGTCGGCCTCGTCGTTCACCCGGGCGAAGAGATCGCGGTACAGGCCGCCGTCCTTTTCGCCGCAGTGAAAGTCACCCACCGCCGCCACCCGCACGGAGCGGCCGGCCCGGTCTTCCCTGCGCCGCCCGAAGCGAGGCTCTTTCTCCGTCCCGGGCTCCCCCTCCGTCGTGCTCGGATGGTCCGTCATTCCTCTACGCCCAGGCTGTCGGGAACGATCTCCTGCTCCGTGTCCGGCGCTCGCTCGTCCCACACGTCGGCCTCGAGCAGCTTCAGGATCTCGGGATGCTGCTGCATCCGCGCGATGCTTTCCTCGCGAATGTCGCGCTTTCCCCCCTCGTTCACGTCGATGGCGAACGAAAAGCGCGAGATCATCGTCCCGTTCGTCACGTTGTCCACGTCGCCGTCGTCCGAGCGCTGATGACTGCCATTCTTGGCCCGGTCCAGCAACTCGTTCAGTACCACCTCGGGCACCTTCTCACGGTCTCCCGGATAGACGTAGCGGAACAACAGGATCTGCGACAGCAGCAGCGGCCAATCCTCGCCCGCCTTGACCAAGAGCCGCGTCCAATCCATCACGTGGCCCTTGTCCAGGATCAGGTGCGCAACGTCGGCCATGTCGTGGCGGTGCCGCTCGTGGATGAACAGCCGGTGCCAGATCAGCTCCTCCACCGGCGCCACGCGCACCGGGGTGGCCGCCAGGATGGCCGGGGTGCTGTAGCGGAACCAGTCATCGTCGATCAGGGCCAGGCCGTTGCCCATCCCATAGATGATGTCGATGAAGTGGTCCCGGTTCGCCTTGCTGATGGCCTTGCCAATCCAGTGCGGCTGCTCCAGGCGGGTGGTGAACCCCGCGTTCCTCAGCACGCGCATGGCCTGCACGACCGCCTCGGGCGTGAGGAACAGGTCCAGGTCCTTGGTCTGCCGGTAGATGCCCGTGTGCTCGTAGATGGCGTATGCCCCAGCCACCACGAAGGGAACCCCGGCCTCGTTGAGCGCGGCGAGAGCCACCTTGTACTTCTCCCGCTCGTCCTCGGGGATCCAGAATTCGCTGTGGGTAACCGACTTCCGCTCTTCCTTGGTGAGAGTGTCGAACCCAGGAAAATTAGGCGGTCCCGGCTCTACTTTGGCCATCCGATGCAGTCCGTGGTTGAAGCGTTGGGCGGCGGAAAAGCAACAATCGGACCTGATTCCGCCGCGCGTTGACCCGGGCCCCGCCGCGTGCGTAGCTTGCCGCATGCTCACCGACCTCAAGAAGCTGTTCGCGCGGACGTGGGACGCCTTCGTGGCCGAAGCCAGCCGCCGCGAGCCCGAAGACCAGGTGGCCGAGATTCTCTCGGCCATGCGGCGCGAAATGGTGGACGCGCGCGCCACCCTGCCGCTGCTGCAGGAGAACATCGCCGCCGCCGAACGCGAGCTGGCGCGCGAGCGCACGGCCCTGGACGACGCCGTCCGCCGGGGCGGCCTGGCGCAGAAGATCGGCGATGCGGAGACGGTGCGCGTGGCCGCCGAGTTCGCCGACCGCCACCGCCGCCGCATTGCCGTGCTGGAGGAAAAGGTGCGCGCCGCCCGCGCCGAGCACGAGTTGCGCGGGCTGGAGGTGCAGGACATGATGCGCCGCTACAAGGAGGCGGACCTCAACCGCTTCGCCTTACTGAGCGAGATGCGCCGCGCCCAATCCGGCCAGCGCCTCCGCCAGGCCGGCGCCGCGACGGACGACGAGTTCGCCCGCGCATCCGACCGCATCGAAAGCGAAGCCGCGTACAGCGATGCGCTCGACGAGCTTTCCGGGATGAACCCCGCGCCCCCTCCCGCCTCCCCTGCGGATGACGTCGAGGAGCGCCTTCGGGAGATGAAGCGGCGGATGGGGATGTAGGGCCTGCCCCCTGTCGGGCGAATGAATTCGCTGCAACGACCACACGATGTCCACCTTCGTGGACTGGCTTGCGGCGGTGTGAGTTGGGGGTTGTGGCGCGCCCTGAACTGCGTGCAGTTCTCCCCCTCCCCTGCGCAGCGGGGGAAGGGGGCCGGGGGGAGGGGGCTCCAAAAGCATGCACCGAACCAAGTCGAACCCCGATCGAAGTTCTCCCCTCTCTCGGCGCAGTTTTGCCGGGGGAGGGGCTGGGGGGGCTGGGGGAGGGGCCAGCCGCGGCATGCGGGCACGGTGTGTCGAACCTCGATCGAAGTGCTCCTCTCTCCCGCGCTGTTTGCGGGGGAGAGGCCGGGAGAGGGGGCGGCCGGGAAATGCGCCGCCCCACATCGAAACGCCCCGATTCGCTTCCAGGGTTCCCCCCGCCTATCGGTGCCGCACCCGATTGCCCGCACGCCCGGCGAAAGCTATTTTCCCCCGCTCGGATACGGACTTACGACGAGCGGAAGACGGTCGATGGCACTATCCCGAAGCTCCTCCTGGAAGGAGCACCGGCTGGCGAACAAGCTGGAGTGCGGAGGGACGGAGTACTCGGTAGACCTGGTGGCGCGAAAGGCCACTGGCGTCGAGGGATGGAAGGTCACGGTGGTGTACCTGCCGCGCGACGAGGGGCAGGAGATCAAGGTCGATCTCCCCAACGCAGCCTCCACCGCCGAGGTTCGCCGGCTGGTGACCGAATACGAAGGCGCCGAGGACCGCCTGCGCGAGCTCTGCGGCCAGGGCGCGGCGCGGGCCTGATCCCCCGCGCCATCACGCATCCACGAATTCACGGCCGCCCCGGGCACCCCGCGGGCGGCCTTTGTCGCCATCCGGCGGCACGATGAAGGAGGTTGCATGAGCGAAATGACCGAGGCGCCCCCCGCCGCGCCCATCCGTCCCCTGCTGGAGAGCGCGGGCGCCGTCTTCGGCCAGGTGGCCGGGCGCGACGTGGCCCGCCACTTCGGCGACGGCATGGCGGAATACCGGGCCGTCCGGGACTCCGCCGGAATCGCGGAGCGCGGCGACCGCGCGCGCTTCCGGCTGTGGGGCAAGGACCCCGCGCGGATGATCCACGGCCTGATCACCAACGACCTGCTCAAGGCGCCCGCTGGCCAGGGCGTCTACGCGGCCATGCTCACCCCCAAGGGGCGCACCATCGCCGACCTTCGCGTCTTCCGCCGCGAGGGTGCGGGCGGCCCGGAGGTGCTGGTGGACGTCGCCGCCGAGGCGCTGGAGGGTGTCCGCGACCACTTCAAGAAGTTCGTCCCGCCCATGTTCGCCCGCTGGGCCGATGCGACGGACGACATCATCGCGCTCGGGGTCTACGGCCCCCGCTCCCGCGAGCTGCTGGCGTCCGCGCTCGGGGCTGACGTCCCCCCGCTGGAGGAGGATGCGTTCGTGGAGCCGGAGTTCGCCGGTGCGCGCCTGCTGGTGGCGGCCACACGCGAGGCGGGTGGCGAGGAGGGCTTCGACCTCTTCGTCCCCGCGGACCACGCGGCGGAGCTCTGGCGCGCGCTGGTGGAGCGTGGGGCGGAGATGGGAGCGCGGCCCGTGGGCTTCGGGGCGCTGGAGACGCTGCGGATCGAGGCGGGGCGCCCGCGCTACGGCATCGACATCACCGAAGAAACGATCCCGACCGAGGCCTACGAGCAGGCGGGGCTGATGAGCCACGCCATCTCGTTCACCAAGGGATGCTATACGGGGCAGGAGGTGGTAATCCGCATCGCCCACCGCGGCCACGTGAACCGCCATCTGCGCGGACTGCTGCTGGGCGACGTTCCCGTGCCGGCACCCCGCACTCCGCTGACGGATGTTGATACGGGCAAGCAGGTCGGTTGGACGACGAGCGCGGCCTTTTCGCCGATGCTCGGCCAGACGATCGCGCTGGGCTACGTGCGGCGCGAGGTTCAGCCCGGCGAGGACGTGCAGGTGGGCGAGGGCGGGGAGGGACGCGCGCGCGTGGTCAAGCTGCCATTCGACCTGGCATGAAAGAGAGCAGCGCGTCGGCGCTCAAGGAGTGGGCGGTGGCGGACGAGGCGCTTGCCACCGGTCGCGTGTCGCTGCTGGTGCGGAAGGGCGGCATCCACGAACGCGCGGGCGACTTCGACGTGGAGCACGGAGAGTTCTGGATCTTTCCGAGCGGCTGGCACCAGAACCCCGAAGACCTCGCGGACGAGCTTCATCCGCTGCTGAACGCCATCGGCCCGCAGCCGCGCGGCACCATTCCGTTCCGCGTGTACTGCGTGGTCAACGGCGTGCACCGGATCGAGAGCCCCGAGGTGCTGGACCGCCTCCAAGGGCTGCACCCGCTTTCGCCTCCCGCCGCGCACTATCGCTTCAACTACCGCAACCGGCCGTACGTCCACGCGCTGCTCGTCCGCGCGTACCGCCTGGACGAGCCGGTGACGCTCCCCGACGTGCACCGCTACGAGGGCTGCGTGTCGTGGGTGGAGCTGGACCAGCCGATCCCCACCGTCGGCCTCCGCCCCGTGCTGACGGACGAAGAGTTCACCGCCGTGCGGGCGGACATCCTGGGCCGGCTCCGCGCGCCCGTCCCGAACGCGAGCCATCTGTCAGCCTGAGGCCCAGGCGTATTCGGCCCCAACGCGGGCAATCTGTCACCCTGAGGCGCAGGCGCACCGTTCCATCCCGTACGCCAGACCTCGCGCGCCGAAGGCTCTAGCCGCGGCTACGTAACAGCTTGGGCGCGGCAGCGAGCACGGTTGCGTGGGCCTCGGCCTCGTCGCGGTGTGGCGGATGATGGGCATGTCGGCTGGCTTCCGCGCATGCCCCGGCCGCCCCCTAACCCCAGCCCTTCCCCCGCAAACCCCGCGGGGGGAAGGGAGCCAGCCCGGTGCGGTTCGACGGACTACCTCGCATACCTCGGGAGCCCCCTCCCCCCGGCCCCCGCTGCGCAGGGGAGGGGGAGACCTGAACTCCGCTTCGGCTGGCCCGGGCGCAGTCGAAAAAGAAGGCCGGGGCCAGGAGCGGTGCGCTTCGGACAAAGCGGCGCATGCCCCCTGGCCGCCCTCTCTCCCCGGCCCTTTCCCCCGCAAGCGGGGGAAAGGGAGAATTCGATCGCGCTCCGGTGGCCTTAGCGCACTCGACTACGCGTGCAGTCCGCGCAGGCGGACTTCGTGATTTGCCAGCTGCGGTTTCAACCGCCGGAACGGATGTGGCGGCCTCTGCACTGGTGACCGCTGCCGCGCCCGGGCTAAGAGGCGTCCGCGATTAGATCCTTCGGCCCGCGAAAGATGGGGTACTGGCAGGTGTCGCTCGCCTGGGCCTCAGGATGACAGGTCGTTGCGCGACAATGGTTTGAGAGGCGCACTGGACTGGCTCCCTTCCCCCGCGCAGTTTGCGGGGGAAGGGTTGGGGATGGGGGGCGCCGGCCCGAGCACCCGACATTGCCACCCACGCCTCGACTCTGGGGTGTATCCCCTCTCCCACGGTGTTTGTGGGAGAGGGTGGACGAGCCTAGGCGAGGACGGGTGAGGGCCTCCTACGGTACCAGCATCGGCCCGAACCCCGCCGGCAGCGACAGCGTGAACGTCGACCCCACGTCCCGCTTCGACCGCACGGTCACGTCTCCCCCCAGCCGCCGCGCCAGCTGCCGCGACAAGGCCAGCCCCATCCCCGTCCCCCCGTACCGCCGCGTCGCCGACCCGTCGATCTGCAGGAACTGCGCGAAGATGCGTTCCTGGTCGGCCTCGTCGATCCCGATCCCCGTGTCCTCGACCTCCCAAACGATGGAGTGCCGCGCGTCGCCTCCGGCGCGCGCCTCGGGGGTCCACGGCGAGCCGCTGCTCACGCGCACGCGCACCGTCACCCGCCCCGCCGGCGTGAATTTAAACGCGTTGCCCACCAGGTTGCGAAGGATGCGCACCACCTGGCTTGGATCGGTGCGCACCGGCACGGCCGCATCGGGGGCCAGCGTGCGCACCTCCACCTCGGGCGCGGGGGGCGCCAGCCCCGACATGGCCGCACGGGCCAGCGCCACCGCGTCGCACGTTTCCGGGCGCACGTCCAGGCGGCCCAGCTGAAGGTTGGCCATGTTCAGCAGGTCGTCGATCAGCTCCATCAGCTGCATGGCCGCCGTCTCCACCCGCTCCACGCTCTGCGCCTGCTCGTCGGTCAGCGGGCCGGCGTGGCGCTCGCGCAGCAGGTAGGTGAAGCCCAGGATGGCGGTGAGCGGCGTGCGCAGCTCGTGCGACACGTTGGCCAGGAACTCGTTCTTCAGCCGGCGCGCCTCTTCGGCCTCGCGAAAGCGTGCCTCCAGCTCCACGTTCTGCTCGCGAAGCTGCACGTTGGCCCGCTGAAGGTCTTCGATCAGGTGCGCCTTCTCGGCCGTGGCGCTCAGCTGGTCGGCCACCAGCCGCAGCAGCGAGCGGTCGGCCTCGTCCAGCGGGTCGGTGCGGGCGAAGTAGAAGGTGAGCGCGCCCTCGGCCTGGCCGGCCAGGATGATGGGTAGCGACACGGAGGATGCGAATCCGAGCTCGCCCGCCGCGTCCCACCAGTCGGCCAGCTCGGGATCGGCGAACACGTCGTACACCTCCACCGGCCTCCCCTCGGCCACGGCGCTGCCGGTGGGGCCCAACCCCACGCGTACCCGCATTTCCCCAAGGAACCTGCGGTACGCCGTGGGCCAGTTCCAGGCGGCCACCAGGCGCAGCACGTCGTCGCTTTCGCGCAGGTACACGCAGCCGAACGCCGCGCCCACGACGGGGGCAACCCGTTCCAGGGCAAGGCGATACACCTCGTCGGGCGTGCGCGCCGTCAGGAAGGCGTGGGCGATCTCGCGGGCCGCCGTCAGCTCGCGAAGATGGCGCTCATGAGCGGGAATCGGCGCAGCTACTGGGGTTTCTTGCACGGCAACTCTCTTGACGAGTGCGAAGGGTGCACCTACTCTACGGTGCGAACGGCGCCGCCGTTTGGTTTTTTCGCCAGGTCACACCCTCTTAAAGACAGGAGCTCCTTCGTGAACAAGTCTGAACTCATTCAGCAGCTCGCCTCCCGCGCCGATCTGAGCCGTGCCGAGGCCACCAAGGCGGTCGACGCGCTGTTCGGCGTAGAGGGCGGCATCATCGCCGACGCGCTGCGGAACGGGGACAAGGTGCAGATCACGGGGTTCGGCAGCTTCGAGAGCAAGAAGCGCGAGGCCCGCAAGGGTCGTAACCCGCGCACCGGCAACGAGATCGACATCGCGGCCAGCACCAGCGCGGCGTTCAAGATCGGCAAGCGCCTCAAGGACATGCTCGGCGCCTGACAGGCCCGTGCCGGTTCTCCATCCCGAGGGGCCACGGTTCGTACCGCGGCCCCTCGTGTTTTCATCCACGTTCCACCCAACCGCCGCCGTCCCACCATGCCAAGGAAGAAGCGTCCGCCCGTCGGGGGCGTGTCCCGCGAGGCGTGGGGAACGGTGCATCCCGTGCTGGACCTGCACGGCCTTAGCGGAGACGAGGCGCGGCGCCGCGCCGCGGAATGGCTGCGCGCTCGCCAGGCCGAGAACGTCCGCACGGTGGTCGTGGTCACCGGCCGCGGCCTCCACTCCGGCGGCATCCCCGTGGTCCGCAACGAGATCGAGCACCTGCTGGCCGTGCTGAAGGGCACGCTCGTCAGCCGCTGGAGCGCCGAGAACCTGGGCGGCAGCTTTCGCGTGGAGCTTCGCCGCCCCGCCCGCACCCATGCGTCCCGGCCCCCCGCCCCCGTGCCGCCGCTGCTGCGCGACGCCGAACCCGCCCTGCGCCTGCGGGCCGAGGAAGCGCTCGCCGACCTGGGCATCGCCTCCACCCCCGCCTTGCTGGAGGCGGAGATCCGCCGCCTGCTGGACGAGGGCTGAGCGGCGGGCAAGAGTGTAGCCGACGAAAAGGGCGGCGCGCAATGGCTGCGCGCCGCCCTTTCCCGATTCATCCCCGCGCCGTCACTCGTCGCGCGGGCGCCGGAAGCCGCCCCCACCCGCGCCGCCGCGCGGGCCGGAACCGCCACGGGGACCGCCTGCGCCGCCCCCGGGGCGGGGACGGCCACCGGGGCCACCGGATCCGCCACGGGGACGATCGTCGCGGTCGCGCGGCCGGTCGTCGCGGGGCCGGTCCTCGCGCGGTCCCCCCGCCCCCGGCCCGCGCTGCATGCGGCGCATGGGCGGCCCGCCGCCGCCGGGGCCCGCCTTCTTCTGGCGATCGTAGTCCACGCGCAGGCTGCGGCCCTTCATGCTGGTGCCGTTCAGCGCGCTGATCACCCGCTCGGCCATCTCCGCCGGCACCTCGACCACGGAAAAGGTGTCGCGGATGTCGATCTTGCCGATGCTGCTCCCCGGGATGTCGGCCTCGCCCGCGATGGCGCCCATCAGCTCGTTGGGGCGCACGTTGTCGCGCTCGCCCACGCTGATGAACAGCCGCGCGAACGCGCCCGGGATGGCGCCCGACTCGGCGTGCCCGCCCGGCGCCGGACGGGCCAGGCGGTTGCGCGCGGCCGCCGCGGCCGCGGGAAGGGCGTCCGCCGCCGAGGCCGCCGCCGGCTCGGCCGCGCGCTTCTTGCGCAGCAGCGCGGACGCCGCCGCGGCGATCTCGGTCGCCGTGAAGTCTTCCAGCAGCGGCTCCAGGATCAGCATCTGCGCGGCCAGGTCTTCCTCGCGCAGGGCCCGGCGCAGGTCGCCGCGGAAGGCGCGCAGCTCCGCCGATCCGCCGACCGGCGCCTCGCCCTCGATCCCCCCCGGCTGCGCATGGAACCCCGCGCGCCTGGCGATCTGGCGAAGGTGCGCCAGCTCGCGCGGCTCCACCAGCACGAAGCCCGGGTCTTCGCCGCCGTGGCGCGCCCGCAGCGTGGCCTCGTCCGCAGGAACGTCGAAGCTGATCACCTGCCCCTCCGGCGCATCCGCGTCCTCGTCCACCGTGGAGCCCAGCACCACCACGTCGGCGTCGGGATCCTCCGCGTCGCCGACGAGGAAGCCGCGAAGGGTCAGCGCCTCGGACACCTGCGCCGCGCGCTCGTCCGTGCGGCAGTACAGCACCGGCGCCGGGCCGCCGCCCAGCAGGCGGGCCACGGTCCCCAGCTTGTCGCGCTCCGCGACGGCCACGTAGCCGACGGTGGACGTGGGCTCGGCCGCGGCCTCGTGAAGGTCAGGCGAGGCGGGCTCGGACGGGTAGCGCAGGGCGCGCTTCACCCGGCGGCCGGCCAGGTCTTCTACCGGTTCGCTGACCTCGGCGGTAACGATCACCCGCTGCGCGTCGCGCGGCAGGTGGTCGAAGAGGGTTTCCAGCGTTTCCCATCCGCCCAGCGCGTGGATCTCCGACGCGCCATCCACCACCACCGCCTCCACGCCTTCCAGCTTCACCTCGGAGGTGCGCACGCCCTCCATCACCTCCTGGGGCGTGGCGGCCAGCACCTCGGCCTCGCCCGCGCCCGTCCCCCATCCCCCGCCAGACCCGCTGACGGTGAGCCCCGCGGCCTGGGCGAAGGGCACCAGCTCCAGCGCTGCGCGGGCCGCGGCCTCGGGGGTGGCGGTAAGGATCAGCAGGCGAACGCCGGACGGCGCCTCGTCGAGTGACGCAGACTCATCGCCCTCGTCGTCGTCAGCGGCGGGCTCGCGCGCGGGCAGCCGGTCCAGCACGCCCAGCCCGTACGCCAGCGTCTTGCCGGCGCCGCTGCTGGCGCGCGCCACCAGGTTTCCCTCGCGCCGCAGAACGGGGATCACGGCCTGCTGAAGGCCGGTGGGATGCTCGATCCCCGCGTCTTCCAGGGCGGCCAGCAGCGGCTCGCCAAGCCCGAGGTCGTTGAATGAAGCCATATAACCGTCGTCAGTCAGAGAGAAAAAGTACCAAGTGCCAAGTACGGAGTACCAAGTGCCTGGTGCCGTAGTTTATCCTTGGTACTTGGCACTTGTCACTTGGCACTCGTTGTCCAGCAAGTAACCTGCCTTACGCCCCTCCACCCGGGGCCCGCGCGGGCAGCCGCAGCGTGAAGGTGCTGCCCTGGCCGGGCGCGGAGGCCACGCGGATGGAACCGCCCAGGAGCTGCGCCAGCCGCCGCGAGATGGGCAGCCCCAGCCCCGTGCCCGTGCCCGATTGGCGGTCGATCTGCACGAACTCCTCGAAGATGCGCGCCTGGTCGGCCGGGTCGATGCCGCGGCCCTGGTCCGCCACCACGATCTCCACCCCGCCGTCGCCCAGCCCCCGGCACGACACGCTCACCGGCTTGCCGCCGCCGAACTTGATGGCGTTGGAGAGCAGGTTCAGCACGATCTGGCGCACCCGCCGCGGATCGGTGACCACCGGCAGGCAGGGCGACCCGCCCGGCGTCATCTCCAGCGCCACGCCGTTCTCCTCGGCCATCGGCCGCACCGTGTCCATCAGCTCCGCCACCAGGTCGCCGGGAACGACCTCCTCCACCTCTACCTCGATGCGGCCCGCCTCGATCTTGGACAGGTCCAGCACGTCGTTCACCAGTTCCAGCAGGTGCCGCGCGGCCCGCGCCGACCGCTCCAGTGCGTCGCGCTGCTGCTCCACCACGGGGCCGAAGATGCCCTCCAGGATCAGCTCGGTGTAGCCGATCACCGCGTTGATGGGCGTGCGCAGCTCGTGGCTCATGGCCGCGTAGAACCGGCTGCGCGTGGCCAGCGCGCGCTCCAGCTCGGCGGAGCGCTCGGCCAGGTCCACGTTCACCATCTCCAGCTCGGCGGCCTGGCTTTCCAGCTCCCCCGCCTGCGCCTCCAGCTCCGACTGCGTTTCGCGCAGGTGGGTGACGTCGTGAAGCACCAGGGCGCGCACGCTGTGGCCCGACGCCATCACCGGCACCACGGCCACCTCGCCCACGGCGGGCTCGCCCGCGCGCCGGCGGTAGGTGACCTCGCCCCGGGCGGCCCCCCTGCGCGCCGCCTCGAGCAGCGCTTCGAAGTCCTCGCGCGGCTCCGGCCGCAGCAGGTCCAGCAGCGGCCGTCCCAGCGCGTCGGCCCGGGCGTGGCCGATGGTGGCCTCGGCGGCGGGGTTCCACGAGAGCACGTTGCCGTCGTCGTCCAGCGACACCACCGGGTCCGGCAGCACGTCGAGCAGCGCGGCCAGGAACGCGTCCGACACCAGCGCCCGCTCCCCGCGCCGGGGCTCCACGCGGGCCAGGTCGCGCGCCACGGCCTTTTCCGTCCCGCGGAAGCGGCGCCGCTGGGCGGTCACCGAGGCGGCGCGGCGCAGCAGGTCGGCGTCCACTTGCTCGGGCTCCACCACCCACAGCTCGCCCAGCCCGGGGGCGAACAGCAGCGCCCGCTCCATTTCGGTCCGCCTCCCCGCCTCGGCGACGATCACCGCCTGCAGCGTGGGGTCCAGCGTCCGCAGCCGCCGCGCGACGGCCAGCGCTTCGCGTGGCGACCCGTCCACGAACGCCGCGTCGGCCCCCTCCACCTGCGCCGCCAGGTTGTCGTTGGCGACTCCCGGGTGCACGGCGTCGCCGGCCCCGAGCGCCGAACGCCAGGGAACGTCCCCCGCGGCCAGCACCAGCGCGCGCGGCCCGTCCATCAGAGCAGCGGCAGGTTCAGCAGGGCGCGTCCCACCCACGTCTTGAGGACGTCGGTGGTGGGCGCCATCACGTGGGCCGCGCGGGCGTCGCGAAGGATGCGCGACAGGCGGGCGTTCTCGCGGTAGGCGATGCCGCCGCACAGCGTCATCGCCTCGTTGGCCACGTGCACCGCCGTCTCCCCCGCCGCGGCCTTGCACCCCAGCACGCCCAGCAGCGCGCCGGGCTCGCCCGCGTCCGCGCGCTGGGCGGCGGAGTGCACCAGCTGCCGGGTGCGCTCCACCTCGATCCACAGCTCGCCCAACCGGTGAGAAAGCACGGGCTGGCTCCCCAGCAGCTCACCGGAGTGCGAGTGGCGGCGCGAGCCCAGGTGCTCGCGCGCGGCTTCGAGCGCGGCGGCGGCCACGCCCAGGTAGGTGCCCGCCATCGCCATCAGAAAGTAGGGCGCCACCACCTCGAACACGTACCACAGCTGGTCGCCCTCTTCACCGAGCAGGTTGTGCCAGGGCACGCGCACCCCGTTCATCGTGGCGGACCGCGAGCTGTTGCCCCGCATCCCCAGCCCGTGCCACGGTTCCGACCACTCCAGCCCCGGCGTGCCCTCGTCCACCAGCACGCACGAAAAGCTGCCCTCGCCGCCCGCGTCGTCCGCGGCGCGGGTGGAGACGACGTACGACTGCGCCTGCCCGCCGTTGGTAACGAAGCTCTTGATCCCCGTCACCAGGAAGTCGTCGCGGTCGGCCGCGATCCGGGTTTCGGGAACGTAGAAGTGAACGCCGGTGCCGGGCTCGCTGAGCGCCAGCGTGGTGACGTGCTCGCCCCGGGCGATGGGGCGCAGGTACGCCTCCTTCTGCCAGTCGGTGGCCTTGGCGGCGATCACCGCCGTGCCCACGCAGTGCATGGCGAAGCACATGGCGGTGGATGCGCCCTGCGACGCCAGCGTCTCCGACACGGCCACCAGCCCCACCAGCCCCTCGCCGTGGCCGCCCAGCGCCTCGGGAACGTTCAGCCCCAGCAGCCCGGCGTCGCCCAGGGCGCGCATGGACTCGGCCGGCCAGAGCGCTTCGTGATCCTCGCGCTCGGCGCTGGGCGCGATCACCGTGTCCGCGATTTCCCGCGCCGCGCCCACCAGCCGCGCCAGCCGCCCCGATGCCAGTTCCGCCATCAGCCGCCCCGGTTTCGCCGAATCGTCGTCCGCCCCGCGCCAACTTACACGATGTGTGCCCGCCGCGCTTGCAGCGCCTCGGCCGCGGGGCTACGCTTCGGCCCCGTTTCCTCCGATCCGTGTCCATCCCATGCCCGATCCCGATCGTCCGCGCGGCCCCCTGTCCGGCGTCCGCGTGCTGGACCTTACCCGCGTGCTGGCGGGCCCGCTGTGCACCATGACGCTGGGCGACCTGGGCGCGGAGGTCATCAAGATAGAGCGCCCCGGCGCCGGTGACGACACCCGCGCGTGGGGCCCGCCCTGGGCGGATGGGCCGCAGGGCCGCGAATCGGCCTACTACCTGTGCGTCAACCGCAACAAGCGCTCGGCCGCGGTAGACCTGAAGGGCGATGACGGCCGCGCGCTCGTCCGCGGCTTGGCGCGCGAGGCCGACGTGCTGGTGGAGAACTACGCGCCGGGGATGATGTACGGCTGGGGGCTGGGATACGAGGACCTCTCGGCAGAGAATTCTGGCCTGATCTACTGCTCGGTGACGGGATACGGAGGCGACGGGCCAGAGGCGGGGCGGCCCGGCTACGACTTCGCGGTGCAGGCGCGGGCGGGGTGGATGGCCATCACGGGCGAGCCCGGCGGCGCGCCGGCCAAGGTGGGCGTGGCGGTGGTGGACGTGCTGACGGGTCAGAACGCCACGATCGCCATCCTCGCGGCGCTGGCGGAGCGTGCGGCGTCGGGGCGCGGGCAGCGGGTGGAGGTGTCGCTCTTCGATTCCGCGCTCGCAGGACTGGTGAACGTCACGCAGGCGGCGCTGGTCACCGGGCGCGAGCCGCGGCGCTGGGGAAACGCGCACGCTACGATCGTCCCCTACCAGGCGTTCGACGCGGCGGACCGCGCGTTCGTGGTGGCCGTGGGCAATGACGCGCAGTGGCGGCGGCTATGCGAGGCGATCGGCGCGGACGCCCTGCGCGACGACGACCGCTTCGCCACCAACCCGGGCCGCGTGGAGCACCGCGACGAACTCGTCCCCGTGCTGGCCGCCCTCTTCCGCGGCGCACCGGCGGCGGAGTGGCTGGGGCGGATGGAGGCGGCCGGCGTGCCCTGCGCCCCCGTGCAGACAGTAAGCGAGGCGCTGCGCGACCCCGTCCTCCTGCAGCGCGCGGGCCTCTGGCCGATGGAGGGCGCCGGCTACGGATCTGTGGATACAATCGCCTCGCCCCTGCGCCTGGACCGCACCCCTGCGGGCCTGCACCACGCCGCACCCGCGCTGGGAGAGCACACGGACGACGTGGCGCGGGAGGGGTGGGGCACCCGGCCCAAGAGCGGGTAAACCGCACGCGCACCGCACCTGCCGAAGCGCGATTTGTCATCCCGACGGAGCGGCCACGGGCAACCTGCGCCACACCGATACTCCGCAGCGACCGAGGGATCCGCCACACACACCGGGCGCGCCACACGGTCCTCCTGACACGAAAACAGGCCAGTCCGCGAAGGCGGACTTCGTGTGGTCGTTGCAGCGAATTCATTCGCCCGACCGGGCCGAGGCCACGACATTGTGACCCGTCGGCATGCCCGGACCAGGACCCTGGCGGCGGACGGCGCGATTCGAGATCGGCGGTGCATTTCCCGGCTGCCCTCTCCCCCCGGCCCCCTCTCCCGCAAGCGGGAGAGGGGGAGAACTGCACCATGCTCGGGCGCGCCACACGGTCCTCCTCACACGAGAACAAGCCAGTCCGCGAAGGCGGACTTCGTGTAGTCGTTGCAGCGAATCCATTCGCCCGACGGAGCCGAGGCCTTGGGTAGGGCGCCTCCGCGTCACGATGCAGCACCGTCGTGCGTTGCAGAGGTGCCGCGGCCACCGAAAGGGAACCGCGCGGCGAGCGGGTGGTATGGTGCGCGGCGCCGGCACCGCCGGCCTGGATGACGAAACACGACCGACGGCGTGGGCGGGAGCCCGGCCGGCGTGACCCTAGCCCCACGGAGCGTCTGATGAAGATCCGCAAGCTCGCCGTCGCGCTGCTGCTGGCCGTTGCGGCCGCAGGCTGCGACAACCCGTTCGACAACGACCAGTTCCAGCGCGAAGAGCTCGCCCGGGCCCGCGCCCTGTGGGCCCGCGAGGGCGGCCCCTCGTACACGTTCACGGTGGAGCTGCAGTGCTACTGCGCGGCCGGAACGTCGCTGGCCCCGGTCTTGGTCACCGTGAAGAACGGTCAGCCCGTCAGCCGCATCTACGAGAAGGCCAACGCGGCGGACCCATCGGTCGCCGCGTCCGCCGAGGTGTTCGGCCCGTACGACACCGTCGACGAGCTGTTCGAGGTGATCGAGGACGCCATCGACCGTGACGCGAACGTGCTGCAGGTGGGCTACGACGACGCGAAGGGCTTTCCCGAGATCATCAACGTCGCCGTGAAAGGCGGCGCCAGCAACGACCAGCGGATCGTGTTCATCAGCGATTTCGCCCTGACGCCGGCGAGCTGATGGAACGGCCGTTTCACGCAGAGGACGCAGAGAAGACAGAGAGGACGCAGAGGGCTCGGCCAGCCTCTGCGTCCTCTCCTTTTTCTCTGCGTCCTCTGCGTGATGCTTTTCGGTTTTTAGACCGGGATCAGCGCGGAACCTTCGCCCTCGCCAGGATCCTCCGCCGGGCCGCCGTCTTCCGCGGCATCGTCCGGCGCGGGGAAGAGGAGGGCACCCAGCGTTTCCAGCAGTTCGTCGCGCCCCTCGCCGTTCAGCGCCGAAAAGGCGATGGCCTGGTCGGGGGTGATGTCGAGCTTGCGCACCGAGGCGGCGAACTGCTCCTCGCGCTTGGTCTTGTTCAGCTTGTCGGCCTTGGTGAAGGCGAACAGCACGGGAATGCCCAGCTCGGCCAGGTAGTCCACCGAACGCAGGTCGTCGGGCGACGGGCCGGTGCGCAGGTCGATGAGCTGAACGACGCCGGCCAGGTCCTTGGCGGTGGAGATGAAGCCGTGGATGACCCCCTCCCACTTCTTGCGCAGGGCGTCGGGCACCCGGGCGTAGCCGTAGCCGGGCAGGTCCACCAGAAAGAAGTCGCCCAGGTCCGAGCGGACGTGGTAGAAGTTGATCTCCTGCGTCTTGCCGGGCTGCTGCGACACGCGGGCGATGGCGGTTCGCGTGCGCCCCAGCAGCCGGTTGATGAGCGACGACTTGCCCACGTTTGACCGGCCGGAGAACGCCACCTGCGGCATTCCCCGCGCGCTCTCGGGAGGCGCCTGCCCCAGCTGTCCGATGGCCCCGGCGAACTCGACCGACTTGATCCTCACGCTTCCTTCTTCCGCCGCGGCTCGGGCGCCAGCACCAGCAGCGGCGGCACGGCCTCGGTGACGCACTCGGGGGTGACCACCACCTCGCGCACGTCCTGACGGCTGGGGATGTCGAACATGATGTCGCGCATCAGGTTCTCGATCACCGCGCGCAAGCCGCGGGCGCCGGTTCCCCGCTCGATGGCCTGCTTCGCGATGGCCCGGATGGCCGCCGGGTCGAAGGTGATCCCCACGCCGTCCATCCCGAAGATCTTCTGGTACTGCTTGACCAGCGCGTTCTTCGGCTCGGTCAGGATGCGAACCAGCGCATCCTCGTCCAGGTTCTCCAGCGTCACCATCACCGGAAGGCGGCCCACCAGCTCGGGGATCAGCCCGAAGCGCAGCAGGTCTTCGGGCTCCACGTCGCGGAACGGGTTGGCGTCCTTGCTGTCGGTGTCGCGCGCGTCGGCCTTGGCGCCAAAGCCGATCTGCCGCTTGCCGCGCCGCGCCTCGATGATCTTCTCGAGCCCGTCGAAGGCGCCGCCGCAGATGAACAGGATGTGCTTGGTGTTGATCTGGATGTATTCCTGCTGCGGGTGCTTGCGCCCCCCCTGCGGCGGAACGGAGGCCGTGGTCCCCTCCAGGATCTTCAGCAGCGCCTGCTGCACCCCCTCGCCGCTGACGTCGCGGGTGATGGAGGGGTTCTCGCTCTTGCGGGCGATCTTGTCGATCTCGTCGACGTAGATGATGCCCCGCTCGCACTCGGCCACGTTGAAGTCGGCGGCCTGCAGCAGGCGGACGAGGATGTTCTCCACGTCCTCGCCCACGTACCCCGCCTCGGTGAGCGTGGTGGCGTCGACGATGGTGAACGGCACGTGAAGCACGCGCGCCAGCGTCTGGGCCAGCAGCGTCTTCCCCACGCCCGTGGAGCCGATGAGCATGATGTTGCTCTTGTCGAGCTCCACCTCGTCCATCACCCCGTGGTTGTTCACCCGCTTGTAGTGGTTGTACACCGCCACCGACAGCGACTTCTTGGCCTGCTCCTGCCCCACCACGTACTGGTCCAGCACCTCCTTGATCTCCAGCGGCGTGGGAACCGGCGTGGCGGCGCTGGTGGCCTCCTTGATCTCCTCCTCGGCCAGGATCTCGTTGCAGAGCGAAATGCACTCGTTGCAGATGTACACCGAGGGCCCGGAGATGAACCGCTTCACCGAGTCCTTGGATTTTCCGCAGAACGAGCAGCGGAGATGCTTGTCGCTGGGCATGCCTGAACCTGCTGGAGAAATGAAAGGGGGGAGACGGGGCTCCCGGAAATCAGGAGCCCGTCTCGGCCGTCTCGTGGGTCACCGCCACCAGCGGCGTTTTGCCGCCATGGCTGATCACCTCGTCGATCAGGCCGTATTCCTTTGCCTCTTCGGGCGACATGTAGCGGTCGCGGTCCAGGTCGGTCGCCACGCGCTCCTCCGTCTGCCCCGTGTGGTGCGAAAGGATCTTGTTGAGCTTGTCACGGATCCCCAGGATCTCGCGGGCCGCGATCTCGATGTCGGCCGCGTTGCCCTGGCTGCCGCCCGACGGCTGGTGAAGCATGATCCGCGCGTTGGGAAGCGCGCTGCGCTTGCCCTTGGCGCCCGCCCCGAGCAGGATGGCGCCCATGCTGGCCGCCCCGCCGATGCAGATGGTGTGCACCGGCGAGCGGATGTACTGCATGGTGTCGTAGATGGCCAGCCCCGCCGTCACCACCCCGCCCGGGGAGTTGATGTACAGGTAGATGTCCTTTTCCGGGTTGTCGGCGTCCAGGAAAAGGAGCTGCGCGATGATGATGTTGGCCACCGTGTCGTCGACCGCGCTGCCCAGAAAGACGATGCGGTCCATCAGCAGGCGGCTGAAGATGTCGTAGCTGCGCTCGCCGCGGCTGGACCGCTCGATCACGTACGGCGGAAAAATGGCCATGTGCTGGTCTTCTGCTTTCTTGAAATGAAGGTTTCGCGCCCGCGGATGCCGCGTCAGCCGTGCGAAACGGTGTTCCGCGACCGCAGGTGCTCGAACACCTTTTCCTCGGTGATCTCCGATTCCAGCGCCTGCATCTGGCCGGAACGCTCCAGCTCCACCCACACGTCGCTGGGCGAGCGGCCCGCCTTTTCGGCCAGCTGCTCCACGCGCGCGTCGACGTCGTCGGCGGTGGCACGCAGCCCCTCGCGGTCGGCCAGGTGCTCCACCACCATCATCCGCCGGAGCCCCGCCTCGGCCTGCGGCCGCATGAAGGTGCGCAGTTGCGAGATCCGTTCCTGCTCCTCGCCACCCCGCGCGGGGCGCTTTCCGCTCTCGTCGGGCACGTCGCCCGTCATGTAGTCCAGGTAGCGCTCCACCATGCTCCCCGGCACGTCGAAGGGGTTGGCGTCCACGATCTGGCCGATCAGCCCGTCACGCTCTGCCTGGTCGGCGCGGCGCTTGGCATCCTCGGCCAGGTCGTTGCGCACCCGCTCGCGCAGCGCGTCCATGCTCTCGAAGTCGCCCAGCCCCCTGGCGAACTCGTCGTCCAGCGCCGGCAGCTCCTTGCGCTGCGCATCCACCAGGCGAATGTGCAGGCGCTCCTGCTTGCCGCGCTGCGCCTCGTCGGCGAAGTCCTCGGGGAAGGTGACGGTGAACTCGCCCTCCCCGCCCGGGGCCAGCGTCATGATGGCGGCCTCGATGTCGGGGATGGCCTGCCCCTCGCCCAGCTCGAAGCGGTAGTTGCTGGCCTCGGCCTCTTCTTCGGCGTCGAGCTGGGTGATCTCCACCTGCACCTGGTCGCCGTAGTCGGGGGTGCCGTCCACGGGGGCGGGCGTGCCGCGGTCCTGGCGCAGCCGCTCGAGCACCGCGTCCACCTCCTCGTCGCCCACCACGTCGGCCGGGCGCACCACCTGGAATCCGTCGATGCGCGACAGCTCCAGGGTGGGGTTCACCTCGAAGGTGACCTCGAAGTGAAGCTCGCCGCCGGCGTGGTAGTGAACGTTGTCGACCTGCCCCTGCTCGATGGGCCGGTGGTCGCCGGACTCCAGCGCCTCGCGGTAGGCCTCCTGGATCACCTTTTCCACCGTCTCCTGCTCGATGGCCTGGCCGAACTGCTTTTCGACGATGGACGCCGGCGTCTTGCCCTTGCGGAAGCCGGGCATGCGCACGGAGTTGGCGATGCGCGACGCCACCGACTGCCGCACGCGGCGGACGCGCTCCGGCGGCACGGTGACGGAAAGCTTGCGCGTGCAGGCGCCCGTTTCCTGGGCGTCGATCTGCAGATCGGTGCTGGGCATGGTGGTCTCGGACATCCGGCTGAATCTATCTGCTGAAGCGTTGCTGTATGCGAGGTGCGAAAGGGGGGATTCGAACCCCCACGGCCTGAGCCACTGGTTCCTAAGACCAGCGCGTCTACCATTCCGCCACTTTCGCGCGGGACGAACGGGAAAATATAGACCCCGCGTATGGGAGGGTCAACCGAAGGTGCGCACGAGGGACGACTTCCCCGGGATCGGCGGAACGGAAAGGCGGCCCGGGCGCTGTGCCCGGGCCGCGTGTGGCGCGACGTTGCGTTCCGCCCCGGGCGCTACCGGGCGGCCACCTTCCGCTCCGCGGCCCCCGCGGTGCGCCCCTGGAGACGGTACCGCACCACCTGGGGTACCCCCGCGTCGCTCAGGGTGACGGCATAGATGCGGTCGCCCCGGACCACGAGGGGCATGCCTTCCATCACCAGGATGGGAAGGGCCACCCGCCCGTGGTAGCGGCCTTCGGGGTCGAACACGTCCAGCGGCGTGCCGCTCGTGCCGGCCGGAACCGAGGGGCGCACCCACACCCACCCGCGGTCGTCGGTAGACATCGAGGCGAACGCGGGCTTGTTCCGGGGCACGCGCGACAGGTCCACCTTTCCGCCCTGGTCGGTGAACCACTTGAGCTGCGCCGGCACCGAGTCGCGCTCGGCGTCGGACACGGGTACCGGCGCGGCCTCCCGCTCCACGACGCGCAGGGTGTCGCCTCCGGGCTGCCACTGGGCCAGGCGGTAGCTCCCCGTGACGCCGGACCAGACGCGCCCGTCGGGATCCAGCGCCCATTCCAAACGAGGCGAGAATGGTACTGGTGCGGTGGAGGCTACGGGACCGTTATGGGTGGTGAACTGTTCGGGCGACACCGAGGGAAGCGGAATCACCGCGCCAGCCGCCGCCACGCCGTCGCGCCGCAGCAGCGTGGGCCCCGCGCCCGCCCGGCCGGAGCCCGGGCCGACGTCCCACAGCCGCCCGCGGCGGTCGAAACGGCCCGGCCAGGGAACCATGGCGAAGTCGTTCTGGCGGGGCACCGACTCGCGCAGGGCGCCCGTGCTGTCCCACACCGTGTATCGCCGGTTTGCCGGGTCCACCACCCAGACCGCCCCGTCGGGCGCCAGGGCGAAGCCGATGGGCTGCGACAGCTCTCCCGGACCCTGCCCCTGCCGCCCCAGGCTGCGCACGTGGGTCCCGTCGGGGCCGAACACGCGCACCTGGGCCGCCTGCGCATCCAGCACGTACAGCCGGCCCGCGGCGTCCGCCTCCAGCGCGGCGGGAAACGCGAACACGTCGGCCCCGCCACCGTCGGCGGCGCCCAGGCGCAGGTCTTCGACGGCGCGCCAGGCGCTGGCGCCGGCCCACAATCCCTGCTCGGGGTTTTTGACGCGCACGGTGCCGTTTGGCAGCGTGTCTACCCGCAATGCCTGCGATGGCTCGCCCCGGCCGCATGCGGCAAGGAGGCCGAGAGTGGCGAAAATCAATGAACGATGCATGAGTACCCCTGGATGCTGTCGGACCGTTTCGGAAAGCCCCATGCCCGGCCGGGGGTGGGGAATGATGGTGGATCCGCTACGGCTCAGCCGCCGGTCGGCGGGGGCGTTACGTCGGTCTGGCAGGTGCAGGTGGGGGTACCCGTCCAGAAGCTGCAGCTGCAGGTGCAGTTGCCTGTGCCGGAGCACGAGCCGTTTCTGCAGTTCGCCGAGCACGTGGTGTCCTGCGCGTACACGCGCTGGGCCAGCCGCGGGGAGGCAAGGAGCGCCGCCGCGGCGAACAGCGACAGGAGCGCGATCTTGAGTTGCCGAAGACGCCGGTTCTGCTGGTTCATGGTCTGTTCCTCTGTCCGAGAGATGAATGTGGGCCCCGGCCGGGTCCGTGTGGCGATGATGGATACCGTCATGATTGCGAAAGGCCCGCGAATGCGCGGACCTGCCGTCGCGCGGCCCCTGTGAGGGAGCCGGTCACCTTTCCCCGCACGACGCCGCGCTCCACCAGCAGCGTCGCGGGTGTAGAACCCACCCCGAACGCCCCGTGCACCTGCGCCGGGGTCCCGGTGATGATCTGCACTTCGCGCGAAAGCGCGCCCCAGTAGGCCAGCGCGGCCGGCGTGCCGGAAGGTGCGATGGCGAACAGTCGCACGGGGCCGCCCCGCAGGTCGGCCACCAGGTCCGTCCAGTTGGCCATGTTGGCGTGGCACACGGCGCAGTCGGGCGCGTACACGAACACCAGGGCCCGCTCCGCGGCGGCGATGGTCTCCAGGCCGGGCGCGGTGGCGCGCACGGGGGTGTTCACGGGCTCCACGAGCCCGGCCCGCTCTCCGGCACCCGGCGCCGCGGCCAGCGCGGCGGCCGCGCGCGCGGTCTTCACCCCGCTCCACAGCAGCACCGCCACCAGCGCCGCCGTGGCCAGCCCCGGAAGCCATCGTTTCATCGTTCCTCCATGCGGTACGCTTCCACCCGCTCCACCTGCAGGCTGTCGGTGCTCACGCCGTAGATCACTCCGCCCTCCGCCTGGAGCGGTTCGAACCCGGCGGGCAGGCGCACGCGGCGCACGGCGCCTGCATCGGCCGCCACGTTCCACACCCGGCTGAACCCCCGCCAGCTTTCGCCCGTGTCGAACCCGCGCGTCCACACCGCGCCGGCGGGCCCGGCGAGCACGCCGGTCACCGAGGGGCGCACGGCGGCGTAGAACCGGCGGTTCAGCGGTTCCAGCACGGCGAGCGAGGTGCCGGGCGACGCGATCATCCGGCGCTGCCGCAGGCCGTCCAGGTTGCGGAGCCGGTCCTGGCGCGTGACCCCGGCGGGCCGCAGGGGGCGGTGAAGCCGAACGGCGCGGCCGGAACGGTCCACCCGATATGCCTCGTCCGGGCCCCCCGGCGCAAAGACGACGGTGCCGTCCGGCAGGGCGTCCCACCGCGGCTCGGGAGACCAGGTGGGCGGCTTCAGCCAGGTGGTGACGCTGCTGCGTCCCGCCGCGCTTTCGCGATGGGTGGCATCGACGCCGGGGAGGGCGAAGCGCAGGAGCGTGGCGGTCATGCGGCTGGCGGTGTCCATCGCCACCAGCCTGCCTCGCTGCGCCGCTGCCCCCACCCGCAGCGGGTTGGAGCGAAGCTCCGCGACGAAGCCCCCGTCCACCGCCTCCAGCCGGTGCACCAGCTCGTCCGCGCCCCCCGCCGGCTTCAGCGCCCGCGTCTCCTTTCCCGCTGAGGTGTGGATCGCCAGCCGCTGGGTCGCCAGGTCCCACACCGCCATCTCGCCGCTCCACGGAAGCACCATCACCGCCGCCGGGTCGCGGAACTCGCCCGGGCCGCCGCCCTCGCCGCCGAACGCAAAGAGCCAGCGCCCGCCTGCGTCGAACGCCGCGACCGACTTCGCCATTCCGTCCAGCACGTACAGCGTGTCGCCGCCTCGGTTGCGCGCCAGGTCCGCGATACGGCCGAATCCATCTTCGTCGCCGTCGATCCTCAGCACGCGCCCCGAGGCATCGACGTCGCGCGGCTCGCCGGATGCGGGCGGCAGCGCGCGGTCCGCGGCCAGGCGAACCTGTACCGGCGCGGCGAAGAAGACGGACGCGAGCTCCGCGTCCATGCGCCCGCTGCGGCGGAAGGCGGCAAGCGCCGCGATCGCAGCCACCGCCGCGGCGGCGCCCAGCATCACCATCCCCCGCCTCACGTGCGGGGCTCCGGGCCGGCGGGCGCCAGAAGGGCCGCGGTCGTAAGCAAACGCTGAGGAGACGGCGCCGCGCGGCCGCTGTACAGCGCCGCGCCGCCCGCATCCAGCACCACCCACCGCGCCGCGCCCAGCTCGGCGGCGGCCGGCGCTCCGGCGCGCACCAGGGCAGACCCGACGGCGGTCGCGATGCACGGCTCCACCGCGCTCGAGAGCGCTACCCATCGCACGTCCGCCTGGCTCCCGCCCGCGCGGGCCAGCGTGCACAGCGCCTCCGCTCCAGGCCCCGCCGAGTCCGCGCGCACCAGCACGCGCACGCCTTCACCCGCGGCGGGAGCCAGGGCGTGAAGCGCGGGGAGCGGCGTACGATAGGGAAGGGGGGACGTGGCGTTCATCCGGGCATGCGAGACGGCGTTGCGCTCGGCCAGCTCGGCGAAGGACTGCACGCCCTCCGCGGCCATGGCCGAAGCGGCGGCCGCGATGCCGAGCAGGAGCAGCCGGAACCGCGCAGGCGACAGTTCCGCGAGCCGCGCCCCACGGGACTGGCTGGTTTGAAGATCAGCTTCGGGGCGGGCCAGATCTATCGTGTTTCCAAGGGTGGCCATGATGTCTTGCGGGAGATGGTCAGAAGAAGGCGTTCCAACCGTGGTGACTCATAAAGCGCGCAACGGTAATTCATCGTTCGGCAGCCACACCGACCTGGCTAAACACATTAAAGTCGCCATCCGAACGCGTCAAGCATTTCTTTCCGAACGCAAATCGTAGACGAAAGAGACGTGTTCACCGGGTGACGGCTCATGAGGTGAGTTGTCACACCTGTTCATTGTCGGGCAGGGGCTGAAGAATTCCCATCGCGCGTAAATCGGAGTAGACGCGCCGGACCTTGAAGGGACGCGTGTTGCGAGCGGGGCAGGCGTTCCGCCGCGGGCGAGCGGTGCAATCTTGCCGTGGCGGGTTACGTATCGCCGTTGAGACGAGCGCGATGCCGGAAAAAGATGCGGCCCGGAGGGTTCGCCTCCGGGCCGCGATTCCGTCCGTCCCGCCAGACGTCAGTCCGGCAGGCGGATGTTGATGATGCTGCCCTCGCCCGTGCGAAAGCGGATGCGAAGCGAGATCACCTGCCCGGGGCCCTTGCGCTCCACCAGCCGGCGGAAACCCTCCACGTCGCGCACCGCCTGCCCGTCCACCGCCACGATGCGCGTTCCCTCGCCCACGCCGTTGCGGGCGGCCACGCTCATCCGCTCCACGTCGGTCACCACCAGCCCCTCGGCGGGGCCGCCCAGGTCGTACTGGCGCACCAGCTCCGGGGAAATCGGCTGCACGCCCAGCCCCAGCTTCGACGCGCCCGCCGCGGCGCGGGGCGCCTGCGCGACGGGGGCCTCCAGCGCGGTGGCCGGCGCCTCGGAAAGCCTCACCTCCACCCGGCGGCGGTCGCCGTAGCGGATCACGTCCAGCGCCACCGACTCGCCCGGGCGGCGGGTGGCGATCAGCCGCTGGAACTGGCCCACGCGCTGCACCCGCGCTCCATCCACCGCCACGATCACGTCGCCCTGCCGCAGCCCGGCCTCGCGCGCCGGGCTGTCATCCGGAAAGTCCTGGATGACCACGCCCTCGATGCGTTCCAGGCGGAAGACCTCGGCGTCCTCCGGCGTCACGTTGCTCACCTGGATGCCCACGGCCGGCCGGCGCACGCGGCCGTAGCGGATCAGGTCGTCGGCCACCTTGCGGGCCAGGTCGATGGGCACCGCGAAGCCGTACCCCGAGTAGAACCCGGTGGGCGACGCGATCGCCGAGTTCACCCCCACCACCTCGCCGCGCAGGTTCACCAAGGGGCCGCCGGAGTTGCCGGGGTTGATGGGGGCGTCGGTCTGGATGAAGTCCTCGATGGCCCACCGCCCGTTCGCGCCCGCGTTCTGCCCGATCAGGTTGTTCAGCGAGCGGCCCTGCGCGCTGACGATGCCCGAGGTGACGGTGGTGCCCAGGTCCAGCGGGTTGCCGATGGCCAGCACCCACTCGCCGATCCGCACCCCCTCCGACCGGCCGATGCGCACCGCGGGAAAGCCCGTTCCCTCCACCTTGATGACGGCGATGTCGGTCAGCGGGTCGCGGCCCACCAGCCGGGCGCGCAGGTGCCGGTTGTCGGCCAGCACCACGGTGATCTGGTCGGCGTCGGCCACCACGTGGTTGTTGGTGACCACGTACCCGTCTTCGGTGATCAGAAAGCCGGAGCCGCTGGCCTGCTGCGGCATGTCGGGGTGCCCCTCGGGCATGGGGAAGGGGAACGGGAAGGGCATGCCCTGGCCGCGCTCGCCGCCTTCCTCGTCTCCCTCGTCGCCGCCGCGGCGGGACCTGCCTGGGGCGCGCTCCGTCTCGATGGAAACGACGGCCGGGGTCACCGATTCGGCGATGGTGATGAAGGCCTGGCTGAGCTCCTGGACGGGGCGCACCTCCGACGCGGGGGGGCGCCCCGTGGTCTGCAGGAGCGACGCGTGCGAGCGGGTGGTCCAGTCCAGGCCGCTGGCCACGAGGACGCCGCCGGCGAATGCGCCGGCGGTGACGCCGATCATCCTGAGCTTGGCACGTACGGGATCGAGCATCGTGTTTTCCTGGTCGTTCTTCATTCGTGTCGGGTCCTGGCCGAATCCAACATCCCGCATCTGCACCGCGCGCGACAGGGCCCGGCGATTAGGCGGGGGTTAGGGTGGCCCCGGTCGTCATATTCAGGCTGGACACCTCACCGGTTGCCCCTCCCCCGGCCCCTCCCCGCACAAACTACGTGCGGAGAGGGGAGAACTTCGCGCGAGGTTCGACGAGTGTCGGCGCATGCCGCGGGGAGCCCGCTCTCCCCGGTCCTCTTCCCCGCTGCGCAGGGGAGAGGGAGACCTTCGATGCGCTCCGGCTGGCCTCGCGCACTCGACTCGCCCGTGCAGTCCGCGCAGGCGGACTTTGGGCCCTTGTTGCCGCGACTTCAGTCGCCCCAGCAGGGCCGAGTGATGCGTCCCTGCGACCGAGGAGCGCCTGCAAGAGATCGGCCCCGCTTCCGATGCTCGGGAAGCGGGGCCGAATGCCCTGTCATTCGCTGTCGCGAGCGATCAGCGCTTGTCGTCGTCCACGATTTCGTAGTCGGCCTCGACCACGTCGTCGTTGGCGCGGGCACCGGAGCCCGCGGTGGCCGTGGCGTCACCGTCGAAGCCCGCTCCCGCCGTGGCGCCGCCGCTGAAGCCGGCGTCCGCACCGGGGCTGGCCGCCTGCTGGGCCTGGTAGATCGCGGAGCCCGCCGCCATGAAGGCCTGGTTCAGCCCCTCGGCCGCGCCGCGCACCTCGCCGATGTCGTCCTGCTTGAGCGCCTTGCGCGCACGCTCCAGCGCGGTGTTCAGCGCCTCCTTGGCGGCGTCGTCGAGCTTGTCCTCCCACTCCTTGGAGTCCTTCTCGACCGTGTAGACCAGCGAGTCGAGCTGGTTGCGCGCCTCCACCTGCTCGCGGCGCTCCTTGTCCTCGGCCGCGTGGGCGTCGGCGTCCTTCACCATCTTGTCGATCTCGCTCTCCGACAGGCCCGACGAGGCCTCGATGCGGATCTTCTGCTCCTTGCCCGTGGCGCGGTCCTTGGCCGACACGTGAAGGATGCCGTTCGCGTCGATGTCGAACGTCACCTCTACCTGCGGCATGCCGCGGGGTGCCGGCGGAATGCCCGTCAGCTGGAATTTGCCGATGGTCTTGTTGTACATCGCCATCTCGCGCTCGCCCTGGAGCACGTGGATCTCCACCGTGGTCTGGCTGTCCTCGGCCGTCGAGAACGTCTCCGACTTCTTGGTGGGGATCGTCGTGTTGCGCTCGATCAGCTTGGTGAACACGCCGCCCAGCGTCTCGATGCCCAGCGACAGCGGGGTCACGTCGAGCAGCAGCACGTCCTTCACTTCGCCGGCCAGCACGCCGCCCTGGATGGCGGCGCCCACGGCCACCACCTCGTCGGGGTTCACGCCCCGGTGCGGGTCCTTGCCGAAGAACTCCTTGACCACTTCCTGGATCTTGGGGATGCGTGTGCTGCCGCCCACCAGGATCACTTCGTCGATGTCGCCCTTGGAAAGGCCGGCGTCCTTGAGCGCCTGCTCCATCGGCGCCCTGGTGCGCTGCACCAGGTCGTCGACCAGCTGCTCGAACTTGGCGCGGCTGAGGCTGACGTTCAGGTGCTTGGGTCCTTCCTGCGTGGCCGTGATGAAAGGAAGGTTGATGTCGGTCGACATGGTGGTCGACAGCTCCATCTTGGCCTTCTCGGCGGCTTCCTTCAGGCGCTGCAGCGCCATCGGGTCCTTGCTCAGGTCGATGCCCTGGTCGCGACGGAACTCCTCCACCAGCCACTCGATGACCTTCTGGTCGAAGTCGTCGCCGCCCAGGTGCGTGTCGCCGTTGGTGGCCTTCACCTCGAAGACGCCCTCGCCCAGCTCCAGGATGGAGATGTCGTAGGTGCCGCCGCCCAGGTCGTACACGGCGATCTTCTCGTCCTTCTTCTTGTCGAGGCCGTACGCCAGCGCCGCCGCCGTGGGCTCGTTGATGATGCGCAGCACCTCGAGGCCCGCGATCTTGCCGGCGTCCTTGGTGGCCTGCCGCTGGGCGTCGTTGAAGTACGCGGGCACGGTGATCACGGCCTGCGTGACGCCCTGGCCCAGGTAGTCTTCGGCGGTCTGCTTCATCTTCTGCAGGATCATCGCCGAGATCTCGGGCGGGGTGAACGTCTTGCCCACGTTGGGCACGTCCACCTGCGCCAGGCCGTTGGGGCCCGCGGTGACCTTGTACGGAACCAGCTTCTCCTCCTGCTTCACCTCGGCCTCCTTGCGGCCCATGAAGCGCTTGATGGAGAAGAGCGTGTTGGTGGGGTTGGTGATCGCCTGGCGGCGCGCCACCTGGCCGACGAGGCGCTCGCCGTCCTTGGTGAACGCCACGACGGAGGGCGTGGTGCGGCCGCCCTCGGCGTTGGGAATCACTACCGGATCGCCGCCTTCCATCACGGCGACCACGGAGTTGGTGGTTCCAAGATCGATCCCAATGACCTTCGCCATGGGTGCTCCTTCAGATTCGGGTGTCAGGGACGAACAAGGGCGCCTCGCGATGCCATCAAGCACCGGGGCGCCCGCAAGCGCTGCCAGGGAACAAGGCAACGCACATGCCACGTTTTTCCAGGTTTTTCCTGCTATCGCGGCGGCTTTCCTGCCGTTTTGGCCGCGCCTGGCAGCGTGCGGGTGGCAGCGTCAGAACGGTCGCCTTGCCAGCATCTCTTCGGCCCAGCGGACGAACTCCGTCGTTTCGCGCACGATGCGGCGCCCGTCGTCGAGCGTGTAGTACTGCCCGCTGTACGAGGCGTCGCTCTTGGCCTGCAGGATTCCGCGCAGCTTGGCCACATGCCCGGCGTGCGCGCGGTCCTGGCCCAGCGCATGGGCCAGCACGTCGGCGGCGCGCGAGTGGTCGCCATCCTGCGACTTGATGCCCCGGTAGGCGATCGTGAGCGCGTCGGTGTAGGCGATGGCGGCGTGGATGGCGATGATGGCCAGCCCGTTCCCGTAACGCGTTTCGCTGATGGCCTCCAGCTCCTGGCTGTTGCGGTGCAGCGCGCGGCCGATGGACAGGTACTTGGCCGCGCGCGAGACGTCTTCCGTCGTGGTGCTGCCCAGTCTTACCATGCGCCGACCATCTCGTGAAAGGGGGTTCCGTACAGCGTACGCCCTTCGGAAAGCACGTTCTGCATCAGCGGGTCGCCGGCGCGGTACCGTTCTACGGCGCGGCTCTCGTCCAGCACGTAGGGAGAAATCCGCAGTCCGAGCCTACCCTGAAACCCGGGAACCGCCTCCATGAGCGCCTCCAGCACCGGCGCCGCGTGTGCCGGAGACGACGTGACGACCAGCAGGTCCACGTCGCTGGCCGGCCGGGCGTCGCCCCGGGCGTTGCTTCCGAAGAGGATGACGGACAGAGTGTGCTCCGCCAGCCCCGCCCTGTCAAGAGTGTCCTGAACCTGTCCGCGAAGTGTCGTCAGCCGTGTGGATTCGGCGCGAAAAAGGGCCCTCAACGGCTCCACGAGCTCGTGGGCGCCGTTCACGCGAAACAGCCGGATGCGCCGGGTCTGGTCGCATGCCAAAATGCCCAAGTCCGTCAACTCGTCGAGGGCGGCTCGCATTCCGCTCTTGGACCGGATCCCCGCCAGCAGCCGGGCCTCGTTCCCCGACACCGGGGATGAAAGCGGCAGTAGCGCGCGAAGGATGCGGACCTTTGCCACGGACCCGAGGACGGCGTCGAAAGTTCGGAAGAGCATCGCTGGTACCCGGAAGTGGGCTCGTTCCCCGTTTGTGGGTCTTGTTCCCCATTTTTGGGCAGTGTTCCCCAAATTTAGGGAACAACTCGCGTGATGCAAGCTTCTCGTTACCCGAGCAGATCCAGCGCGATCAGGACCGCCACTGCAACGGGGCCCAGCACGGCGGTGAAGACGCCCATCAGCCCGATCGCGAGGCCGGCGCTCGCCGCTTCCGCGTCGCCCTCCTCCGCGGCGCGGGCGGTGCCTACGCCGTGGGCCGCGGCGCCCAAAGCCAGACCGAACGCGGTGCGGCTGCGGATGCCGAGGGCGCGCAGCAGCGGCGGGCCGATCACCGCGCCCAGCACGCCGGTGAGGATGGACACGGCCGCGGAGAGAGCGGGGAGGCCGCCCACCGGGCCCGCGATGCCGATGGCGATCGGGGTGGTCACGGAGCGTGGAATGAGCGAGCGGATCACCTCGTCCGAGGCGCCGAGGAGCGCGGCTGCAACGGTGGCCGTCAGCGCTCCGGCCACGCTGCCGACGAGGAGCGTGATCAGCACCGCGTTGCGCTTGCGCCCGATCTCCTCCATCTGGCGAAAGAGTGGAAGCCCGAGCGCGACCACCGCCGGGCCCAGCAGGAACGTCAGCACACGCCCGCCGCGGTCGTAGTCCTCGTACTCGGTGCCGAGCATCCGGAGGGCGACGATCAGGACGACGATCGACACCAGCACCGAGTGCAGGACCACGGAGCCGATCCGCCGCTGAAATGCTCGCGCGGCGGCGTAGACGGCGAGCGTGGCGGCGAGGGAAAGGACGATTGCGGCCACGTCACGCATCGGGCTCCAGCCTCTGCTGCATCCATCCCACCACCGCCATCACCGCCACCGTGCTCACGACGCTCGCGGCCACGATGGGCAGCCACTCCCGCCCGAGCAGGCCGAAGTACGTCATCAGCCCCACCCCCGCGGGCACGAACAGCAGCGCCATGTGGCGGATCAGCAGCTCGGCGGCGGGCTGCACGAGTACCGGCCTGATCCACCCCAGGCGCAGGCTGCCCGCCAGCAGCAGCATGCCGAGCACGCTCCCGGGCAGCGGCAGGCGCGCGGCGTGGGCCAGCGCGTCTCCCGTGAACAGGAACGCGAGCAGGACCAGGAAGCTGAGCGGATAGCGCCACATGGTCGGGGTTCGGCGGCGGAGCGGGACGCGTGCCTGAAGCTCGGATGCAACCGGGGCCGGGGCAAGCGGTGGCGGGTCGGGAACGGACGAGATGGACTGTCGCGAGTCAGGCGTCCGGGTTCCGGCGGGCGAGGAGCCAGCGGTAGATGCGCTCGTCCTGGTAGGCGAGCGTTGCCGTGCCCACGTGGTCCATCCCCTGGTCCACGTACACGCGGTCGCCGGGCGGGTCCGTCGCGGGTGCCAGGTTCAGCTGCTCGATGAACCGTCCCTCTCCGCGGCGCGACACCTCGCCGGAGGACATCCACACCGGGAGCCCGGGATCACCGCCCGGCACGCGCGTGGGATCCACCGGCCAGAGCGCGGCCCAGAACCCTGGCTGGCAGAGCGCCAGGTCGAACACGCCGTTCCCGCCGAAGCTGAACCCGGTCAGGTACGTGCGGGCCGGACCACCCCCGTGCTCCGCCTGCACGCGGCTCACGATGTCGCGCACCACGTCGGCGTAGCGGCGCCAGATGTCGCCCGCCGCCGGCAGCTGCGGCGCCACGACGATCATTTCCCGCGTCGCAACCCCATCACTCCCCGGCCTGAGCGGCCCGTGGCGGGTTACGCCTTCGATGATCTCCGTGGGCGCGGCCTCGTCGTACCCGTGCAGAAAGCAGAGGACCGGGCGCGGGTCGTCGGGCGCGCCGTCGGGAACGGAGAGCAGGTAGCGCAGGGGCGACGCTTCTACGACGCGCAGATCGGACATGGGTTCGGCTCGGGACGATCAGGTCTGAGCAGAATAGAAGCAACCCGCGCGCCTGCTACGGGTCAGGGATCCAGTTGATCCGGACGGTGCTCGCTCACGCGACATGGATCGGCGCGCGCGTACCGCTGAACGTCGTCCACGGGCGGGCAGGGCCTGATCCTTGATGCATCCCTGGGTCTTCGGCGCTCTCCAGGCGGGCGGGGGAGGGTAATGGATCGGATTGAAGAGGCGAAATGATGAAGCCGCGGACGCTGGGGCAGGGGCTGGTGGTTTCGGAGATGGGGCTGGGGTGCATGGGAATGAGCGACTTCTACTCCGGCGGAAGCGAGGCCGAGTCCCTCGCGACCATCCACCGCGCGCTGGACATGGGGATCACCTTTCTGGATACCGCCGACATGTACGGCCCGTTCACCAACGAGCGGCTGGTGGGCCGGGCAATCCAGGGACGGCGCGACGAGGTGGTGCTGGCCACCAAGTTCGGCAACGAGCGCTCGGAAGAGGGCGCCTTCCTGGGCATCCGCGGCGACGCGGAGTACGTGCGACGGGCGTGCGACGCCTCGCTGCAGCGGCTGGGCGTGGACCACATCGACCTCTACTATCAGCACCGCGTGGACCCGCGCGTGCCCATCGAGGAAACGGTGGGGGCCATGGCGGAGCTGGTGTCCGCGGGCAAGGTTCGCCACCTGGGGCTCAGCGAGGCGGCGCCGGAAACCATCCGCCGCGCCCACGCCGTGCACCCCATCGCCGCGCTGCAGACCGAGTGGTC
This sequence comes from Longimicrobium sp., assembly GCF_036388275.1. Taxonomy (NCBI): domain Bacteria; kingdom Pseudomonadati; phylum Gemmatimonadota; class Longimicrobiia; order Longimicrobiales; family Longimicrobiaceae; genus Longimicrobium; species Longimicrobium sp. Next base: position 16,793 of record NZ_DASVSF010000023.1, on the reverse strand, counting down.
GCTGTGGACGCGCGACGTGGAGACGGACGGCGTGCTCGACACGGTGCGCGAGCTGGGGATCGGGTTCGTGGCGTACAGCCCGCTGGGGCGCGGCTTCCTGACCGGCCGGTTCACGAAATTCGAGGACCTGCCCGAGGACGACTACCGGCGCAACCAGCCGCGCTTCCAGGGCGAGAACTTCCAGAAGAACCTGGACCTGGTGCGCGAGGTGGAGGTGATCGCCACCGAGAAGGGCGCCACCCCGTCGCAGCTGGCGCTGGCGTGGGTGATGGCGCAGGGGGAGGACGTGGTGCCCATCCCCGGGACCAAGCACGTGAAGTACCTGGAGCAGAACGCGGCCGCGGCGAACGTGCGGCTTTTGGACGATGATCTGCGGCGGATCGACGCCGTCTTCCCCGCGGGTGCCGCTGCCGGCGACCGCTATCCGGAGGGCGGAATGCGCAACGTCCGGCGCTGATCCACCTTCGCGTCCGCGGTACGGCCGGCCAGGCACTCGCGCCTGGCCGGCGTTTTCCATCCCTTCAACGGCGAAGGACTCGTGGACCTGTACCGTTCCAGCTACGTGGGGCGCGACAGGCTGGCGCGCGGGTAGTGATTTCCGGGGTCGAATCGTCCGTCGGGCGAAGGCAGGCATCCAGAATCCGACATCGCGTACCCTGCTGGTATCATCCATGCGGCGGCGGAAGTGCTCTCCCCATCACTCCTTTCTTTCCCTCACGTTCGGAGCCCCATGAACCGTCCGCTCGCCCTCGCCGCGGTGGCGCTGCTCGCGTCCGCCTGCGGCGACCAATCGCCCACCGCCATCGATCCCGCATCCGCCGTCGCGACGAAGACCGTCCGCGACGAGGCCGCGGGTGTGTCCATCGCCGTTCCCATGGACTGGCGGGTGGTGCAGGACCCGGTGCTGTTCAACACCTACGGGTTCGCGCTCTTCGATCCGGCCGGCCCCCAGCAGAACGGGCACGAGCGGTCGCCCGTGGCGCGCATCGCCCTGGCGTACGAGGCCCGGCCCGAGCAGATCGGCGAGCTGGTGAGCGCGCTGATGGCGAAGTATCCGCAGTTTCCGCTGACGCGCACCGAGGTGGCCGTGGGCCAGGGGCTGCGCGGGGTGGCGGTGAGCGGGCTGCCGGGGACGGACCCGTACACCCTGGTCTACGTGGCCGATGGCGGCCGCGTGTACCGCATCGGGCTGTGGACCGAGCAGCCCGGGCTGGACGAGCGCGCCCTGGGGGTGCTGCGCAACGTGAGGCTGCAGGCGCCGCGCAAGCCGATCGCCTCCCTGGGCCTCGTCCCCGTCCGCCAAGCGATGCGCGCGGAGCCGGATGCCGCGCAGCGGGCGATGAACGAGCAGTTGCGGGCGGAGCGTGTGGCGATGGTGGCGGAGCAGGGCGGGGAGCCGCGGTTTTCCGCCGCGCCCGCGCCGCAGGTGAGCGCCGCGGCGTGTGAGTTCGGCCAGCCGAGCGGGTTCTTCTGGCAGACGGTGTGGGACGCCACCAACAAGTTCTACAGCGGCTACACGACCACGTATTCCGGCACCTACTACAACATGCGGCCGGGCGATCCGGGATGGAGCGCCATGAGCGGCAACTACGGGAGCTGGTGGGGGCAGAACTACCACATCCGCAAGTGCGAGCCGTACCTGCTGAACCAGTTCTACGCCAACGACTGGCCGGCGCACAAGAACGCCAACGTGTATTCCGCCATCAAGGGCACGGTGGAGTGGGCGGGGTGGGACTACTACGACAGCGAAGGCTACTACACGCTGGGCAACTACGTGGTGGTGCGGAACGGAAGCTACCGCGCGCTGATGGCGCACCTGACCAGCGTGGCGTCGGGCATCACCTGGGGCGCCACCGTGGGGATGAACACCATCATCGGCTACGCGGGGAAGACGGGCGGGCCCTGGGACGAGCACGTGCACTCGCGCGTGGCCTACGGCGAGTCGCTGACGTACAACGGCCAGCCCTACGGCGGCAACACCGTGTGGCCCAACCGGCTGCGCTGCGTCAGCTGCCGGGCGAACGACCCGGGTGACATCTATGGCAACGGCGACGGGCAGTTCGACGTGAAGGACAGCACCGGCGCCAAGTTCTACACCCGCTTCTACCACGGCCGCTGGATGCGCGGCTGACCGTCTATCGATACGACGAAGGAGCCCCGCCGGATGCCATTCGGCGGGGCTCCTTTCGTTCATCCGACACTCATGCCGCGCGCGGATACGCCCGGGCATGGGTGACCTCGATGGCGATGCGCGTGCCGGGCTCGATGCCTTCGAGCAGGCTGCTGCGCCGGGGGAACTGCGCGAACACGGGCCCGGCGCCGTGGATCTGCGCCTCCACCTTCACGCGGTCGCCCAGCGGCAGCACGCGCCGCACCGTGGCCGGCCCGTCGTGCGCCGCCCAGAACTTCAGGTCGTACGCGCGGATCACCAGGCGCACGCCGCGGCCGGCGGGCGGGTGGTGCAGGGGCACGCGCAGCTCGCCCACGTGCGCGTGGTCCTGGTGCATCAGCCCGTCCAGCACGTTCACCTCGCCCACGAAGCGGGCGACGAACTCCGTCGCGGGCGAATCCAGGATCTCGGCCGGGGTCCCCGCCTGCTCCAGCCGCCCCTGGTTGATCACCAGCACGCGGTCCGCCAGCGCGAATGCCTCCTGCTGGTCGTGCGTCACGAAGAGCGAGGTGACGTGCACCTCGTCGTGCAGCGCGCGCAGCCACTGGCGCAGCTCCTCGCGCACCTTGGCGTCGATGGCGGCAAAGGGCTCGTCCAGCAGCAGCAGGCGCGGCCGCGGCGCCAGCGCGCGGGCCAGGGCTACGCGCTGCCGCTGCCCGCCGGAAAGCTCGCTCGGGCGCCGTCCCCCCAGCCCCGCCAGCCCCATCAGCCGCAGCAGCTCCTCCACGCGCGCCTGCCGCTCGGCCGGGGCCACGCCGGCCACCTCCAGCCCAAAGCCGATGTTCTGCGCCACCGTCATGTGGCGGAACAGGGCGTAGTGCTGAAAGACGAAACCCACGCGGCGGGCCCGGGCGTGAAGGTGGTCCACCGCCTCGCCGTCCAGGCTCACCGTTCCCGCGTCGGCCTCTTCCAGCCCGGCGATGATGCGCAGCAGCGTGCTCTTTCCGCCACCGGACGGCCCCAGCAGCGCCACCAGCTCGCCGGGGTTCACGTCGAAGCTCACGTCGTCCACCGCGGTGAATCCCGTGAAGTGCTTGGTAAGGTTGCGTACCTGGATGCTCATACGTGCTCCTGACGGGACTTGAGCCGGCGGAGCAGCAGCAGCAGCCCCAGGCTGAGCAGCGCCAGGAGGAGCGCCATCCCGAACCCGCCCGCGGGGTTGCGCTCCTCCAGTGCGGCATAGATGAAGGTGGTGGCCGTCTGCGTGCGGCCGCTGATGGCGCCGCCTACCACGACGGCCGCGCCGAACTCGCCCAGCGCGCGGGCGCCGGTGAGCGTCAATCCCAATCGCGCCGCATGCGCCACGTTGGGAAGCGTCACCCGCCGGAAGGTCTGCCAGGGCGAGGCGCCCAGCGTGGCGGCCACCTCTTCCTCGGCCGTCCCCAGCTCGTCGAGCACGTACGCCACCTCGCGCAGCGTGTACGGCAGGGTGACGAACAGCGTCACCAGCAGGATGCCGGGAAAGGCGAACGCCACCTGGAATCCCATGACGTCGATGGCCGGGTGAAGCCATCCCCCGCGCCCGAAGACCAGGAGGAAGGCCAGCCCCACCATCACGGGCGACACGGCGAGCGGCAGGTCGACCAGCAGGTCCAGCACGCGCCGGCCGACGAAGCGGTGGCGCACCAGGACGATGGCGCCGGCGACTCCCAGCGTGCCGTTCACCACCAGGGTGACCACGACGATGATCAGCGAGTGCCACAGCCCCGAAAGCGCCTCGGGCGAGGTGACGGCGCGCAGCACGGGGCCGGGGCCCGTCTCCAGCGCCCGCACCGCCAGCGCCGCCAGGGGACCGACGAGCACCAGCGCCAGGTAGCCGATCACCGCGGCGAAAAGGAGCACCGTGCCCAGTGGGACACGTCCCGCGCGCCGTGCCGGGGGCGGAGCCAGGATCGGTTCGTCGTCGGCGGGCGGCAGCCAGGGAGCCCGCGTTTCGATGACGGTCGCCTCAGCCACCGGTGCCTCCCGCGCGCCGGCGGAGCCCGTGCGCCACGATGGCCAGGGTCAGCGCCAGCACCAGCAGCACGAGCGAGATGGCGGACGCCTCCGCTGTGCGCCCCGCCTCCACCTCGCCGAACACCAGCACCGGCGCGGTGAGCGAACGGAAGGGGATGTTCCCCGACACCACGATGATGGAGCCGAATTCCGCCAGCCCGCGCGCAAACGACTGCACCGTTCCGTACGCGATGGCGGGAACCAGCGCGGGAAGGGTCACGCGCCGGAAGACGGTCCAGCGCCCCGCGCCCAGCGTTTCCGCGGCCTCCTCCTCCGCCGGGTCCAGCTCGCGGAGCACCGGTTCCACCGCGCGCACCACGAACGGCAGGGTCACGAAGGCCAGCGCCAGCACGATCCCGGGGCTGGCGTAGGCGACGGGGATTCCCCACCCGGCTAGCGCCGCGCCGGCCGGCTCCTGCGGGCCGAAAAGGATCACCAGCATCAGCCCCGCGACCAGCGTGGGGACCGCGAAGGGCAGGTCGACGATGGCGTCCAGCGTTTCGCGCCCCGGAAAGCGGTGGCGCACCAGCAGCCACGCCGTTGCCGTTCCCATCACGGCATTCAGCGCGGCAACGAGGGCGGCGGTCCACAGCGTCCGCAGCACCGCGTCGGCGGCGGCGGGGGCGCTCACGGCCTCCCACACGCCGCCGAACCCCGCGCTGGCCCCGCGCGCCACCACCGCCGCCAGCGGCACCGCCACCAGCAGGCCGATGGCGATGATGAACACCGATCGTACCGCGACCCCGCCGCGCCCGGGCCGCAGCACGGGCGAGCCGGCACTCACTGCGCGGACCTCACGCCGGCCGAGGCGCGGTCGAACAGGGCGCCCTTGTCGAAGATGCTCTTCGTCACCGCGGGCCAGCCGCCCAGGTCGGCGATGGTGAACAGGTCCGGGATGGCCGGATATTGCGCCGCCGTCTCTCGCGCCACGTTCTGGTCGATGGCGCGAAGGCCGTAGCGGGCGTACATCCGCTGCACCTCGGGCGTCTGCAGGAACGCCACGAACGCCTCGGCCACGTCGCGGGTGCCGTGCTTCTCCACGTACTCGTCCACGATCGCCACCGGGTTCTCGATGAGGATGGTGGAGCTGGGGATCACGTAGTCCATCGCCTTCCCCGCCTGCCGCGCCACCAGCACCTCGTTCTCGTAGGTGATGGCCACGTCGCCCACGCCGCCCTCGAAGGTGAGCATGGACTCGCGCGCGCCCTTGTCCATGATGGAAACGTGGCCCAGCACGTCGCGCAGCACCGCCTCGGGCTGTGCGCCGCCGCCGGCCCTGCCGCGCGACACGGCGCCGTACAGCGCGGCGATGTTCCACATGGCGCCACCGCTGGTGCGCGGGCTGGGGGTGAGCACCTGCACGCCGCCGCGACGCAGGTCGTCCCAGTCGCGGATCGCCTTGGGATTGCCGGGGCGAACACCGAGGACCACCACGGAGCGCGACACCATTCCCCCCGCGGGGCCGGCCTTCCAGTCGTGGGTGATGAGCCCCGCGTCGGCGATCTTCTGGACGTCGGGCTCCAGCGAGAGCGCCACCACGTCGGCCTCGAAGCCGCCGATGACGGCGCGCGACTGGGCGCCGCTCCCCAGGTAGCTTTCCTGGAACTTCACCTCCTGCCCCGTCTTCGCCTTCCAGTGCCGCTGGAAGGCGGGGATGATCTCGCGCCCGTACACCTCGCGCGGCGTGGTGTAGGCGCCCAGCACCAGGGTGCGCACCGCCGGGGCCTTGGCGGCGCCCTCGGGGCTGCTGCCGCCGTCGCCGCAGGCAGCCGCCAGCAGGAGCGCGGCGGCGGTCAGAACTCGCTTCATGGGATTCGCGGATGAGGGATGATTCATGATCAGAACACGACCTGCATGCGCCCGATGACGGCGTTCTCGGCCGGGCGCGCGGCCGCGGTGCCGAAGGGATCGAAGGTGGTGTGCTCGTACGAGAGCAGGACGCGCACGGCGCGGTTCAGGTACCAGTTCACGCCGGCGCCGTAGGAGGTCGCCGAGCGCATGGAGCGGGCGGGATCGGCCAGCAGGGGGAAGGCGTCGTCGTCCACCGTCAGCTGCTGCGCGCGGGCCACGAGCTCCACCGCGCCCCGGCCGGCGCCGCCCGGGCCCGGGCGCGGCGGGGTGATGCCGCGGTACGACTCGGCCTCGCCGGTGAGCGCGTAGGCGCCCTCCACCTGCCAGGCGGTGCTCTTCAGCTCCGCCTCGGTGGCGTCGCGGCGCACCCGCTGGCGGCTGACGGTGTACTCGCCCAGCACGCCGACGGGGCCCCAGTACCAGTAGCCCTGCGGCGCCAGGCGCGTGCGCCCGCCGTCCGCGATGGCGGTGTTGGCGGCGGTGCCGTCCGTGCGGTAGCGGAAGAAGATCTCCCGTCCCGGCGTGCGGAACGACGGCAGCAGGGGCGCGGCGATGCTGCCCTGCTGGTTGCCGGTGCTCGCCGCGACCCCGAGTCCCAGCCCCTTGAACGGCCCCGCCGTCGCGCGGAAGGGGTGCACGAACACGCGCCCGACCACGTCCTTGCCGTCGGAAGCGTCCACGTCCTGGTTGGCGCCGTCCGTCACGCCGTTGAAGATGCCGGCTGCGTACTCCAGCGCGCCGCCGCCCAGCACGCCGTGCACCTGCACGCCGACGTCGCGGTTGGGCACCAGCGCGGTGGGAAAGCCGCGCTCCGGGAAGAGCACGACCCAAGTGGTCTGCAGCCGCTGGAGTCCCATCGGCGACCGGAACTTGCCGGCGCGCACGCGCAGCGCGGGCGTCACCCGGGCGTCGACGTAGGCGTCCAGCAGCTCCATCTGGCTGTTGGCGACATCGATCTGCAGGCGGTAGTCGTAGCGGCTGTAGACCGCGCCCTGGAAGTCGGCGCGGGCACGGCGGATCTGGAAGGTGTTCACCGCGGCGCCCGCCGTGTCTTCGGCGAAGAAGCGGCCGTCGTACTGCACCCCGCCACGCACGCGCAGGGTGAACGCGCCGTCGACGGAGCGAAATCCGAAGCCGTCCTCGCCCGCCGTGACGGTGGGAGGCGCGGGACGTGGCGTGCTGTCAGGACGCGCGGGAGTGGTCGATTGGCCGTCCAGGCGCGCGGCAGCGGTGGCCGCCAGCAGCGTGGCGGCAAGAAGGGACCTGTGGATGAAGAGCACTGACGTGAGTTCGGAGCGGGAAGGCTGCGGACCTGCGGATGTGCGGACCGGAGCGGAGCAGAGACGAGGCACTCCAAGGCACCCGGCGTGCCGCATCTACTCAGGAATCGCAAGCCGTTGCTGCACATGCGGATGGAGAAATCCGCATCCAGGGGAGGAACTCTGCCCGTGACATTTCCGGGACTACCCAGCATATTTGCTGAGAACGTTGTGAATTTCCGTCATATTCAATGGGATCAGGATCAGGAATGCTGCTTGTAGACGTGTGGCGCGAGGCGGGGAGGCACGCTTCGCTGGAGGAGACGGTGGAGCGGATCGCACACCGGCTGGTGGACGAGATGCCGCTGCAGGCCCTGCTGATCCGCAGGCTGGATGCCGAGCGGCTGCGGCTGGAGACGGTGGCGGCGGGCGCGCCCGGCGCGGCGCCACCCGGGCGAACGCGCACGGAGCTGTCGAAGTCGCACTTTCACGCGCTGGTCTCGTGGGCGCACGCCGGCGAGGTGCTGCGAGGCGCGCCGCAGGGGCTGGCCGGCGTCCTTGCCGCGGGCGAGGCGCGGGGCGAGGTGCTGGCCGGGCCGCTGCTGGATGGCGAGCAGGTGATCGGCGCGCTGGTGGCGGTGGGTCCCGCGTTCCGCCCGGCGCACGAGGACCTGTTCGCGCAGGTGCTGGAGCCGGTGTCGTCCGCGCTCCGCAGCGACATCCAGCTGCACGAGCTCACCCGGCTGCGCGAGGCGGCCGAGGCGGACAACCGCGCGCTCCTCTCGCGCCTGGGGCGGCAGGAGATCGCCGACGCCATCGTGGGCGCGGACGGCGGGCTGCGTGCGGTGGTGGATCGTGTTGCACAGGTGGCGGGAACGGACGCCCCCGTGCTGCTGCTGGGCGAAACGGGCACGGGCAAGGAGGTGATCGCCCGCGAGATCCACCGGCAGTCGGCGCGGTCGCGCGGGCCGGTGGTGCGCGTGAACTGCGGCGCCATTCCGCCGGGGCTCATCGACTCCGAGCTGTTCGGGCACGAGCGCGGCAGCTTTACGGGGGCGGTGGCGGACCGGGCGGGGTGGTTCGAGCGCGCGGACGGCGGAACGCTCTTCCTGGACGAGATCGGCGAGCTGCCGCTGGAGGCGCAGGTGAGGCTGCTGCGCGTGCTGCAGGACGGCAGCTTCGAGCGGGTGGGCGGGCGTACGACGCACACCGTGGACGTGCGGATCGTCACCGCCACGAATCGCGACCTTCACACCATGGTGCAGGCGGGGACGTTTCGCGAAGACCTGTGGTACCGCATCAGCGTCTTTCCCATCCGCCTGCCGCCCCTGCGCGAGCGCCCGGCGGACATTCCCGTGCTGGCCGCGCACTTCGCCTGGCGCGCGGGGCAGCGGCTGGGCGGCCATCCGCTGGCGCCCACGGCGGCGGACCAGGAACGGCTGATCGCCTACCCCTGGCCGGGCAACGTGCGCGAGCTTGCCGCGGTCATCGAACGCGCCGTGATCCTGGGCAACGGCCACCAGCTGGAGATCGCCGCCGCGCTGGGGCCCGCGGCCCCGAGCGTCGCCGCGACGACGGAGAATCGCCCCGGGGCAGCCGAAGCGGCGCCACGGGGCGAGGAGTTCCAGACGCTGGACGCAGCCATGGCGCGGCACATCGAGGCCGCGCTGCAAAAGGTGAACGGGCGCATCGAGGGCCCCTTCGGCGCCGCCGCGCTCCTGGGGCTGAATCCCCACACGCTGCGAGCGCGGATGCGAAAGCTGGGCATCCACTGGTCGCGCTTCCGCCCCACATGACATGCTTGCAGGGAGCGCCGCACCGCGCCTACGTTGCGGCGGCTCCCGGCCGCACCACGACGCCTCCTCGCTCCCCGGCACCCCACCCGACACCCACGGAACTGGACGCCGATGACTCTGCCTCTTCTCCGTTGGGCGCTCCTCCTGGGCCTGGCCATGACTGCTGCCCCACTTCGCGCGCAAGACACGGAAACTCCGGCGCCGGCGCCGGCCGATACGAGCAGCGCCAAGACGAAGCCCCGTCTCTTCGGGGGGCTGCGCTACGGGGCTCCGCTGGGCGGCTCCATCTACGGCGCCGTCATGCTGGCCCGGCCAAACGCGCTGGGCTACACCGGCCCAACGCTGGCCGCCGAGGTGGGGCGGGACGGCATGCGCGCTTCCCTCGGGGCCGGAGCCGTGTGGTTCGGCTCGCAACGAGCGCAGGTGAGCGTGATCCGTACCTGGGATCCCCACGGTGACGTTCGGGCGGACCAGACGTACATCGGGCCGGAGATCGCCGTTGGGATGATCCTGGGCGTCACCATCGGCCACTACTGGCGCGTCGGCGACGGCGAGGGCCCGGCCCGGGTGTTCGCGATCGGCTCGTACCTGGGGATCTGATCCCCCCCAAGCAGAACCCTGGCCCGCACGCGAGGAGCCCCGCCGGATCCGAAGATCCGGCGGGGCTCCTCTCGTTCAGGACTGCTGGAACCGTTCGCGGCTCAGTACGCCGTGAAGAGCAGCAGGTTGGGCGAGCCGGTGCCGGCCGACGTCACCTTGCCGGTGGTGGCGTTGCCTTCGATCGCCGCTTCCACGGCCGCCGGCGAGGCGCCCGGGTTGCTCTGCAGGAAGAGCGAGATCACGCCTACCACGTGCGGGGTGGCCATCGAGGTGCCGCTGATGGTGTTCGTGGCCGTGTCGCCGGTGTACCAGGCCGACTTGATGCTGCTGCCCGGCGCGAACAGGTCCACGCAGGTGCCGTAGTTGGAGAACGACGACTTGGCGTCGGTCGAGGTGGTGGAGCCCACGGTGATGGCGGTCGGCACGCGGGCGGGCGAGTACTTGCACGCGTCGTCCTGGCGCCCGGCGCGGTTGCCGTTTCCGGCCGCCACCCCGTACGACACGCCCGCGGCAATCGAGCGAGTCACCGCGTCGTCGATGGCGGTGCTCGCGCCGCCGCCCAGGCTCATGTTGGCGGTCGCCGGCTTCACGTGGTTCGCGGTGACCCAGTCGATGCCCGCGACGACGCCCGAGGTGGTGCCGCTGCCCGCGCAGTCCAGCACGCGCACCGCCACCAGCTTCACGCCCTTGGCCACGCCGTACAGCGTTCCGCCCACGGTGCCGGCCACGTGCGTGCCGTGCCCGTTGCAGTCATCGGCGCTGCCGCCGTCCACCGCGTCGAAGCCCGAGACCGCGCGGCCCGCGAACTCGGCGTGGCTCAGGCGGATGCCGGTGTCCAGGATGTAGGCGTTGACGCCCGCGCCGGTGTTGGTGTAGGCGAAGCTGGTGGAAAGGGGAAGCGAGCGCTGGTCGATGCGGTCGATGCCCCAGGTGGCGCCGGTCTGGATGGTCGACGCCTGCATGGGCAGGTCGGCCTCGATGTAGGCCACGTTCGGGTTGTTCTGCAGCGCGTTCAGCTGGCCGGCGTTCAGCGTGCCGGCGAAGCCCTTGAGCGCCGCGGTGTACACGTAGCGCGGGCTCACCCCGGCGATGGCGGCCACCGAGCGCGGATCGGCGTCGTCGTTCAGCACCACCACGTAGCGGCCGCTGGCCGACTGCGAAAGAACCGGCGCGCCTGCGTCGGCCGACATCGGCGTTTCCCCGTCGGAGCAGGCGGTCAGGGCAACCAGGGAGGCGAGAGCGAACGTGGTGCGCTTCATGGAACGACTCCTCGAAGAGCTTCTCGGGCGGGGGCTCCGGAATGGAGCTGTGCGCCGTGGTGGTGAACGGGTCCCGGTAAGGCACCGATCGCGCCACACGGCTCCGAACGCGCAAGTCGTTGCCTGGAGCGCGTTTGAGTGTTTTGCACGGAAACGGCTGGCGCCCCGCTTCGGTGCACCCGGGAACAAATGAGTGCACCGGAGCGGGGCGATCCGCTCAGAAGCGCGTGAACAGCAGCCGGTTGGGCGTTCCCCCGGACAGGCTGGCCGAGTGCAGGCGAATTCGGTCGACCGTGGCGTAGTAGTCGAGCCTCGAGGTGACCTCGTACGGGGTCGCGGTGGGGACGATGGACAGGTACTGCGCGGCCACCCCGGCCACGTGCGGCGCGGCCATCGAGGTGCCGCTGCGCACGCCGGTGGCGGTGTAGCTGCCGACGGCGAGCGAGGTGATGCTGCTGCCGGGCGCCAGGATGTCGACGCAGCGGCCGTAGTTGCTGAACGACGACTCGTAGTCGGTGCTGGTGGTGGCGCCCACCGTCATCACGCTGGGCGCACCTGCCGGCGATTGGAAGCAGGCGTTCTGCGGCGTTCCCGCGAAGTCGCCGTTGCCGGCGGCGGCGGCCACGAAAAAGCCGGCCTTCACCAGCCGCTCGGCCGCGTCGCGCACCGACTGCACGTCGCCGTAGCCCAGGCTCATGTTCACCACGGCCGGCTTCTTTCCGTTGCGGGCGATCCAGTCCATCCCCGCGATCGCCATCGACGCATTGCCGCCACCCGTGCAGTTCACCACGCGGCCCGCGTAGATCCACACGTTCTTGGCCACGCCGTGGCTGGTGCCGCCGATGGTGCCCGCCACGTGGCTGCCATGGCCATGGCAGTCTTCCGCGCTGCCGTGGCCGTCTCCCACGAAGTCGCCGTTGCTGCCGTTGGGGATGAACGACGTGCGGGGATACAGGTCGGTGTGCTTGCTGTTGACCCCCGTGTCCAGCACGTACGCGTTCACCCCCTTGCCGGTGGAGCCGTAGGTGAACGATGCGCTCAGCGGCAGGTCGCGCTGGTCGATGCGGTCCAGCCCCCAGCTGGGCGGGGCCAGCTGCGTGGTGAACAGCTGCACGGGTGCGTCGGGCTCCACGTACTCCACGCGGGGATTGCGGCGCAGCGCGTTCAGCTGCCCGGCGTTCAGCGTTCCCGCGAAGCCGTTTACCGCGGCGGTGTAGACGAAGCGGGGATTCACCCCGGCGGCGGCGGCCACGGCGCGCGGATCCGCCCCGTCGCGCAGCACCACGATGTATCCGTCCGCCGCGGAGGCCGACGACAGGGCGCCGGCGGGCGCGGAGGGGGGGGCGGACGGCTGGTCGGCGCAGGCCGCCAGCAGCAGCGCGGGCAGCATGAGGGCGATGCGGTTCATGGGGTTTCCTCCGGATGAGGCCGGACGGGCCGGCGGGGAGCCCGCCGGGGTGAACGGCGGGCGGGAGAGCGGGGGAGCGCGCGTCCCCCTCATCATCCTAGGCGCAATTCCGGACGATTCACTGCCATCCGCGCCCGTCTTTCATCTTCCGGGACGTTTCCTTGACACTCCCCGCCGCCCGTCCCAGTCTACCCCCTCGCATTTGGACCCACCCGGAAGAAGCAGAAGCCGATGTCGTTTCGCAGGCAGGACGCGCTCGACTACCACAGCGAGGGCCGCCCCGGCAAGATCGCCGTGGTGCCCACCAAGCCGGCCAGCACCCAGCGCGACCTGTCGCTGGCGTACTCGCCCGGCGTGGCCGAACCGTGCCGCGACATCGCGCAGAACCCCGAAGACGTGTTCAGGTACACGGCGCGCGGCAACCTCGTCGCGGTCGTCACCAACGGCACCGCCGTGCTGGGGCTGGGCGACATCGGCCCGCTGGCGGCCAAGCCGGTGATGGAGGGCAAGGGCGTGCTCTTCAAGCGCTTCGCCGACATCGACGTGTTCGACATCGAGGTGGCCAGCAAGAACGCCGACGAGGTCATCCGCTTCTGCGAGATGCTGGAGCCCACCGTCGGCGGCATCAACCTGGAAGACATCGGCGCGCCGGACTGCTTCTACATCGAAGAAGAGCTCAAGCGGCGCCTGCAGATTCCCGTCTTTCACGACGACCAGCACGGAACCGCCGTCATCAGCGGCGCCGCCCTGCTGAACGCGCTGGAGATCAGCGGCAAGAAGATCGAGGAATTGAAGTGCGTCTTCAGCGGCGCGGGCGCGGCCGCCATCGCAACCGCCGAGCTGTACCTCTCGCTGGGAATGCGGCGCGAGAACATCGCGATGACCGACAGCAAGGGCGTCATCCGCGCGGACCGCGCCAATCTGGACAAGTACAAGGCCCGGTTCGCCACCACGCGCGACATCCACACCCTGCAGGACGCCCTGCGCGGCGCCGACATGTTCGTGGGCCTGTCCGTCGCCGGCGCGGTGACGCGGGAGATGGTGGCGGGGATGGCCGACGCGCCCATCGTCTTCGCCCTGGCGAACCCCGATCCCGAGATCCTGCCGGAAGACGTGCTGGCGGTGCGGCCGGACGCCATGGTGGCCACGGGGCGAACGGACTATCCCAACCAGATCAACAACGTCCTGGGCTTTCCCTTCATCTTCCGCGGCGCGCTCGACGTGCGGGCGCGCGCCATCAACGACGAGATGAAGATGGCCGCCACCCGCGCCCTGGCCGAGCTGGCGCGGCGCGATGTCCCCGAGGCGGTGGAAAAGGCGTACGGCGGGGATCGCTTCCGCTTCGGGGCGAACTACCTGATCCCCAAGCCCTTCGATCCGCGCATCATGCTGTGGGTGGCGCCCGCCGTGGCGCAGGCCGCGATGGAAACGGGCGTGGCGCGGCTGACCATCGACCTGGAGCAGTACCGCGCGGAATTGATCGCCCGCCTGGGACGCGGCCGCGAGGTGATGCGCGACATCATGCGCCGCGCTCGCCGCGATCCACGCCGCGTCGTCTATCCCGAGGGCGAGAACGAGCGGATCATCCGCGCCTGTGCCCTGGTGCTGGCGGAGGAGGTGGCCCGCCCCGTCCTCCTGGGCCGCGCGGACGCCATCCGCCAGCGCGCGGTCGAGCTGGGCGTGAGCATCGAGGGCGCGGAGATCGTGGACTTCCGCCACGACGAGGCGCTTCGCGAGCGCTACGCCCAGCAGCTGTACCAGCGGCGGCAGCGAAAGGGCGTCACGCTGGCGCAGGCGCGCGAGCGGATGCACGAGCCGGTGTTCTTCGGCTGCATGATGGTGATGGAGGGCGACGCCGACGCGCTGCTGGCGGGTGAGGACATGTACTACCCGGAAACCATCCGACCCGCGCTGGAAACCATCGGCACGGCGCCCGGGGTGCGGCGGGTGGCGGGCTTGTACATGATGGTGATGCAGCAGGACGTGGTGTTCTTCGCCGACACCACCGTGAACCCCGATCCCGACGCGCAGACCCTGGCCGACATCGCGCTGCTCTCGGCGGATTTCGTGCGCCGGCTGGGGATCGAGCCGCGGGTGGCGATGCTCTCGTACTCCAACTTCGGCTCGGCGCGCGGGCCCGCGTCGGACAAGGTGCGAGTGGCGACGGAACTGGTGAAGCAGCGCCGGCCGGAGCTGGAGATCGACGGCGAGATGCAGGCCGACACGGCGACCATGGACGAGTTTCGCCTGGCGAACTACCCGTTCACCAGCCTCCGCGGCCGGCCGAACGTGCTGATCTTTCCCAACCTGGACGCGGCCAACATTGCCTACAAGCTGATGTGGCGCATGGGCAACGCCGAGGCCTTCGGGCCCATTTTGCTGGGGATGGCGCACCCCATCCACGTGCTGCAGCGGGGGAGCGAGGCCGCGGACGTGCTGAACCTGACGGCGCTGGCCGTGGTGGATGCGCAGGAGCACGCCGGCCGGCACGATGCCGCCTGATCCGGCGTACGCGCCGGGCGACACCGTCCGCATCCACTACACGCGCCCGCCGGACCGGGTGCAGCTCTTCGAACAGGCCGTGGTCCACGACGCCGGCCTGTTCGTCGTCACCTACCTTCCCGCGGCGCAGCTGAAGAAGCCGGTGATGGTGGAGGGGCGGGTGGTGCTGGAGCCGGGCGCGCCCGTCGTCTGGTTCACCTACCGGGGCGACGTGTGGCACGACGTGGGACGCTTTCACCTGGCGGATGGCACGTTCACCGGCGTGTACGCCAACGTGCTCACGCCGGTGGAGATGGAGGGCACCCGCTGGGATACGACGGACCTGTACCTGGACGTCTGGCGCGGGGCGGATGGCGAGATCCAGCTGCTCGACCGCGACGAATTCGACGAGGCGGTGGGCGCCGGGCTGCTGACGCCAGCCGTCGCGGAACGCGCGTTTACCGAGGGCGAGCGGCTGGTGCAGGGGGCGCGGCAGGGCGCCTGGCCCCCGGCGCACGTGGACGAGTGGACGCTGGAGCGGGCGCGCACCGAGCTGCGCTGACACGCGTCCGCGAGGACACTCACACTTCGGTGCGCGGGCGGTGCCACCCCATCCCCAACCCTTCCCCCGCAAACTGCCGCGGGGAAGGGCGCCAGTGCCGGTGCGCGCCCGAGGGTGTGTCAACACTCCCAGAGTCACGCATCTGTCATCACTGAGGCCCATCCGTACCGCATACTTCCCCCGCACACGACACCGTGTCATCCTGAGGCCCAAGCGCCCCGCACTCGCTCCCACACAACACTACGCGGGCCGAAGGATCTAGCCGCGGCCACTTCTCAACTTGGGCGCGGCAGCGGTCACGAAGCCCGAGGCCTCAGCTGCCGTGGGGCCCTCACCCGTCCGCGCTGACACGCGCCCGCGAGGAAACTCGAACTTCGGATGCGCGGGCCGGCGCCCCCCATCCCCAACCCTTCCCCCGCAAACTGCCGCGGGGGAAAGGAGCCAGTGCCGTGCGCGCCCGAGGGTGTGTCAACATTCCCGGAGTTACGCATCTGTCATCACTGGGGCTACCGTACTTCCCCCGCACACAACGCCGTGTCATCCTGAGAGGGTGTTGAGATAACCGAACAAAGTGCGAACATGCACAAGTAGACGGTGTATGCGGCTGGCATGACTAGCCTCAGATATCCGACAGACTTGACCGATTCGCAGTGGGAGCTGCTGCGCCCGCTCATCGAGAAGCCGAAATCACGAGGCGGGCGGCCGCGTACCCATCCGCTCCGGGAGATCGTCAACGGGCTCTTCTACGTGCTCCGGGGAGGAATTTCCTGGCGGATGATGCCGTCAGACCTCCCGCCGTGGGACAGCGTGTACGATCATTTCCGCAGGTGGAAGAAGGACGGCACGTTCGAGCGCGTGCACGACGTACTTCGCACCTGGACCCGACAGTCCGAAGGCCGGCCGGCAACGCCCAGCGCAGCAGTGCTGGACAGCCAGTCGGTTCAGACGACTGAAAAAGGGGGGTCCGTGGGTATGATGCGGGCAAGAAGGTAAAGGGGCGGAAGCGGCACATCGTCGTCGACACGATGGGGCTCCTCTGGGCGGTCACGGTGCATGCAGCCGACGTGCAGGACTCTCATGGGGCGTTCAAGGTGCTGCCGAAGCTGGTCGGACGTTGTCCGCGTCTGGAGGTAATCTACGCAGACACGATTTATCGGGGTGCGCGACTGATTACGCATGCGCTCGGCTGGAAACTGGAGATCGTGGAGCGACCGAAGGACCAGAAGGGCTTCTCGGTGCTGCCGAAGCGCTGGGTTGTGGAGAGGACGTTCGCTTGGCTGGGGCGCTGCCGCCGTTTGAGCAAGGACTACGAGGGCCTGCCGGAGAGTAGCGAAGCATGGATCCATCTTGCGATGTCGGGTCTCATGCTCCGTCGGCTTCGGCCAAGTTGACATTTCTCAACACCCTCTGAG